>NZ_CEZPJD010001127.1:0-2000 GCF_983059655.1 Okeania sp. | reverse complement strand
TCAAAAGTCAAAAGCTTTAAAAAGTCAAAAGTCAAAAGTCAAAAGTCAAAAGTCAAAAGTTTTAACAAAAGTTTTAAGTAGAAAGATTTGGGGCGTTGGTGATTTTGGCTATGATTGTGCTTTAATGGCAGTTTCCTAACTATTAAGTGATAAAAAAACTTTCTTCTTCTTCTCCTGTTCTTCCTCTTCCTTCTTTTTCTTCCCTCCTGACTCCTAAATAATTAAGATTAATATCATACACTAATTCACCAACGCCGATATTATGAATAATCAACAATTTTCTGTAATTTATGATAATACTCACTATTGGCTAAAAAACGCTCATATACCTGTATGTCTTCTAGAAACTGATTTTGAGATACCTAGTCAAACGAGGGAGGGTTTATCGCTGGTAGATATCGAAATTAGTGAAGGACTTATTACACAAGTCGTCTACTCTTCAACACATTTACCCTCTCTGGAAACTGAAAATATTCCTACAGTAGACCTCAAAGGTGGCCAGGTTTGGCCGTGTTTTGTGGATATGCACACCCATTTAGATAAAGGTCATATCTGGGTGCGATCGCCTAACTCAGATGGTAGTTTTAATGGTGCTTTGGATGCGGGAGCTAGGGATGCTAAGGAATATTGGAATGCTGAAGATATTTATCAGCGGATGGAATTTGGTCTCAAGTGCAGTTATGCTCATGGTACAAAGGCTATTCGGACTCATCTTGACTGTTTTGCAGAACAAGCAAATATTAGTTTGGAAGTATTTCAAACATTGCAAAAAGAGTGGGAAGGTAGATTAATATTGCAGCCTGTTTCTTTGGTTACTGGCGATTATTATCTTACTGAAGCTGGAGAAAAATTAGCGGATCTAATTGCTGATGTTGGTGGGATATTAGGAGCAGTTCCATTTATGAATTCAGATTTGGATAATCAATTGGAGAGGTTATTTAGTCTGGCGAAAGAACGTCAATTAAATCTAGACTTACATACTGATGAAAATGGAGACCCTAATTCTCAAGTTTTATATAAAGTTGCTGAGAAGGCAATTAGTCATCAATTTTCTGGCAAAATTATTTGCGGACATTGTTGTAGTTTGGCGGTACAAACTCCGGAACAAGTAACAGAAACTCTCAAATTAGTTAAGGAAGCTGGTATTAATATTGTTAGTCTACCAATGTGTAATCTTTATCTTCAGAATAGGCAAGATAATCATACTCCGAAATGGCGGGGAGTTACTTTATTACATGAGTTCAAAAAACAGGGAATTTCTGTTGCTGTAGCGAGTGATAATTGTCGCGACCCATTTTTTGGATTTGGCGACCATGATGTGTTGGAAGTGTTTAATATGTCAGTCAGAATTGCTCATTTAGATATGCCTTATGGAGACTGGCCTTCTGCTGTGACTAAGACTCCTGCGGATTTAATTGGTTTGCCTAATCTTGGCAGAGTTGGAGTTGGATTACCTGCGGATTTAATTCTGTTTAAAGGTAGGAATTTTAGCGAACTTTTATCACGGTCTCAACATGACAGAGTTGTTTTGAGAAATGGTGGAATTATTGATACAACTTTACCGGATTATTGTGAATTAGATAGTTTATTTTCTGAATAGTAATTGAAGGATTATTTTCAACCTCAGCAATAGCTAGAAAAAAAGACATAATTTTATAGTTTATGTCAGAAAATGAGCGATCGTTTGAAAAGACATAATGTTATAGTTTATGTCATTTTTTTTATCTCAAAACACTAGCGGATTTATAAAAAATCGGAATATAGTATTTAATAACAACCAGCTTAAAAGACATGAAATAAAGCTTGGCTTGAAGTAGAAAAAACATCAACTGAGAGGAAACTAACTAATGGCTAATCTAAATATTACAGATTTAAACCCTGAACTGATGAGTGAAGCTATTGCCAACGCTAAAGCACGTCGCAACAATTCTATTTCAGAAATCTCTGAGAAAGAAGCAGCAGAAGTTTTAGGTGGTATGGACTTACCTCAAAACTTTGTC
>NZ_CEZPJD010001126.1:0-2001 GCF_983059655.1 Okeania sp. | reverse complement strand
TATAGTGCTAAAGAAATTACGGTAAATGCTTTCCATGTCCCTTAGCAATGGTGCTTTTTGAAGTAAACGCCTTTCAGCTAAATCTATAACTGCTTCTAAAATCTTATTTTGGCTGACTTGTAACCCTTCCGCTTCATGTATATGAACTTGATAAAGATTTGCTATCATTCCTTCTGGAGAAAACAAGTCATAGAATATCGCAAACTTCTGCTCAATAGCTTCAAAACTTGGAAAAACTATAGCTTTGCCTTCTTTGGGAGGTACTCCATCAGTGCGAACAGCCCAAAACCCTATCCACTCAAAACCTGTTGTTAATGCTGAGAATAAAACAGCAGTATCGGTGCAATAACGTTTTGCTTGTTCTAATCCTTCAGTTGCTGACTTAAGTGCTGGACCTTCAACCTTATACGATGCCATACGTGGTTGACGAGTATCGACCAACAGCTTAGAAGTCCGTTTGGCTTCTACTACCAGCCTATTCCTACCTCCAGTGGACAGCAGGTAATCAATATAACCAGATTTTGTATGAGGTTCCGTTTTTATTCCGTTTCTATCCCAACCCAAAACATCAATCAGTATACGGTCGATAATATGAAGCCGTGCATCTTGTTCAGTTTCAAGAGGGATGTCATTTTGAACCAGTTCTTGATGTAAACGGTCAAATTGTTGCTTTGCTAGGTCAATATTCATAAACAAAAGTTTGCGATATTTCAGATATTATATTAGGAAAATCAAGCAAAACTATTTTATATTAAAAAAACCGGACTTTATAAGACAAATCCGGTTGAAAATCAAAACGTTATTCTAGCAACATAAATTATCCCTGACTACAAAACTTCTCTACACAACGCACAAACATTTCTACTCCCATTCCTAGAGCAGTTTCATCAAAATTAAATCTAGGATGATGGTGCGGATAAGCTAAATTTTTCTCGGCATTTGCTGAACCTAAAAAGAAATAACAACCAGGTACTTCTTGGAGAAAAAATGACATATCTTCACCCCCCATAGTTTGACATTCTGGTACAACACCAGCAGGAGTTTCTACTAATAATTCAGCCACACTTCTAACTAAATTAGCTATTTTTTGATCGTTAATTAATGGGGGATAAAGAGGAATATAATTAAATTCATAATTCGCCCCATGACTTTCACAAACTCCGGCAATAACTTGCTCAATTCTTTTAGCAAAATAATCTTGATAAGCCAAATTAAAATAACGTACAGTACCACCCATTCTGGCAGTATCAGCAATAACATTAAATGCCCTACCTGCATTTAATTTCCCCACTGTTACAACTGCTGAGTCTATAGGATTAATATTCCGAGCAACTATTGTTTGCAAAGCATTAATAATTTGAGCTGCAACTACCACAGAGTCTACAGTTTGATGAGGCATGGCTCCATGTCCACCTTTGCCCAAAATTGTGCAATTAAATCTTTCGGTAGCTGCCATTAAAGCACCACTGCGGACTCCTACTGTGCCGAGAGGTAGATTATTCCACAAGTGCAAACCAATGATGGCATCTACATCTGGATTTTTCAACACCCCTGCTTCAATCATTGGTTTAGCGCCTCCAGGCCCTTCTTCTGCTGGCTGGAAAATGATTTTTATAATCCCATTAAAATCTTGGCGATGGGTAGCGAGGTAGTGAGCAGTGCCTAGAGCGATCGCTGTATGTCCGTCATGGCCACAGGCGTGCATCACACCATTATGTATTGACCTATATGGCACATCGTTTAATTCTTGAATTGGCAAAGCATCTAAATCTGCCCTGATAGCTAATACAGGCCCTGGTTTACCACTGTCAATAGTTGCCAGGATACCTGTTTTCGCAACTCCTTTTTGATGTTCGATGCCCCACTCTTGCAATTTTTGGCAAATAAATTCTCCTGTTAAATATTCTTTGAAACCTAGCTCTGGTCTTTTATGGAGATGTCGTCGCCATTCAACTAACAAAGGTTGTAGTTTTCTAATTTCTGGACGCAGTTGAGATTGAG
>NZ_CEZPJD010001125.1:0-2001 GCF_983059655.1 Okeania sp. | reverse complement strand
AAGTCATTTATCAAGGATATGGCATCTTTGATGATCAACTCACAGACACCTCTGGTATCTGCTGCATTAGTGTATTATTTTGGAAAGAAAAAGTAGCTAAGGTTTGGGTAGAAAGTAAAGCCATTCATCCCAACTATCAAAATTTTCTAATCTTAACTTTTGGTGGTTGTAAAACCTAACATTTTCTTTGTCCGAGAGTAATATCAAATCCGCTAGCTTCGGAGTGATATAATTCTACCGTTAGTAGGGGCGTTAACGATAGTTATGCGAAGCAAACGGCTATTCGCCTCTACAATATTGACTATTCTCCCCTAATCCTGAATTATACCAATGCTACCGGATTTGATATAAATCAGTAAAAACTTCCTTAACACCAGTGGAAGTTTTTTTTTGAGTACTTGTGTATTGGAGAAGACAACAAAGGTGGCAACTTCACTATATTTACCTCAAATAACCTGGACTACAAAATAGAAAAAGGCTCAGTGAGATAGACAAGGGAAAAAAAGAGAAATTTAACAATTACAGTGGGGTTAAAAGAGACAGATAATAGCTAAATTAGAGTGAATCGGGGGTTGACAATTTATATGCTTACAGTGAAAATTAAGAGTAATGGTATTAAGAACCTTGACAGATGAATAGCAGTAGCTTTTTAGTCACTATGTCGTGGTTTAAAAACCGAACTCCCCACCGCAGGGTTTAATGCGGATTAGTTGAAAACAAACATGACTGCTACAACAAAAGCGAAAGAAAAGACAAACTCCATCGCTTGGGTTAACGCAGATTAGTTTGGAAATCCCGTTACTTTAGTAACGGGGTTTTCTTTAATTGGACATACAAGTAAGAGTACAATAGCAGAGCCTTTGTTTAATTTGGGTTGATCAAAGGAAAGTGCTAGAAGAGGGCGATCGGTAGTAATGGAAATAATTTGTAAGCTAAGGATCAAACTATTACTATAATTGAACTTGAGGCGCTAAAATTTCAGGTAAATTTCACAGTCCATAAACTTCAAAAGTGCAGTATCTACGAATTAATCAGGGTTTAAGGATTCTTACAGCAGCTCAAGTAGTCAAGCACGTAGGTTTTCGTACCGAAACTACTGATCGCCCAATATCTCATAAATCATTCCTGATTGCTATACCATACTAATTGAGGAGGTAGTATGATGTGATTAGGGTTTATTTAGATACCAGTGTTTATAATCGTCCTTTTGATGATCAAACACAGAAAAAAATCGCCTTAGAAACTGAAGCAGTTAAACTCATTTTTCAAATGATAGAAGAAAAATCAATTATTCTAGTTAGTTCCTAAGCATTAGAATTAGAGAATAGAAAGAACCCTTATCTCTTACAAAAATTGATAATGAGTCGCTATCTACAGAAAGCCACCCTCTATCAACCCCTTAACCTAGCCATTAAAGAGAGAGCAAATGAACTTACCCAACAAGGAATCAAACAATTTGATGCTTATCATGTTGCTTGTGCAGAAATGATACAAGCTGATTATTTTCTCACCTGCGATAAAAGACTGATTAGTCGTTGCCAAAACCTTTCTTTAAAAACCCTAAATCCTGTTAACTTCATCTTAGAGTTATGTGATGAAAACGAACCTAACCCATAACGATCAAATTATCCAAGAAGCGTTATTAATCCTCTTTAATCAATTAGAACCTGCTAAGTTTTTAGATATTGTTACCACTTTAAACTTAGGAAATCAAGGGGATTATGTGAAACTTAAAGAGCAATTATTTCAAAATGAAACCATTGATAGCATTTATGAAGAAGCTATGAAAGAACGAGAAAATAAAGATATACACGAACAAATTCAAACAACACCCCCAAATGATAAAGAATTAATCGAAAAAGTCTTACTTATTTTACAAAAGCAATTACCCCCTATTGATTTTAGGCGCTTTGTAGCAACCTTTAATCTAGGAAAAGGTGATTATTAATTATTAATTATTAATTGTTATGTCCCGTATCAGAGCGCCTAAACTACCCCAAA
>NZ_CEZPJD010001124.1:0-2005 GCF_983059655.1 Okeania sp. | reverse complement strand
TATCTTGATTGGATGAATTAAGTATAGTCAAAAAAGTTTTTGGGGAAGGGTAGAGTGATCGCTTACCTACTACAATTTTCCATTTTTCACCACTACAAAATTGTCAATCTGTCAAATTGCTTAAAGGTCAAAATATAGGGGCAAATCGCGATTCATCCCTACTGTCGGTTGCACTGAATTGTTAGACTGGATAAAGACAAATCAAATGGTGGACAAACGCTTGACCTCAATATCACCGATGGTCATTTCTGCTTGCCAAAGATCGTACTGGGTTTGCTGGTTGAGCCAACTTTCAGCAGATGTACCAAAAACCTTAGAAAGTCTTATAGGCATCTCAGGATTTATATTTGCTTTACCATTCAAGATGGCAGATAATGTTTCTTGGCTTACACCTAAAGCTTCTGCCACCTCAGTAACACTTAGATTTAAAGGTTCAATGCAGAGTTCTTTCAGCACTTCGCCTGGGTGGGGTGGGTTATACATTTTCATTTTCAGAATATGCGAAGCATTTTGTAGGAAAAAGCATCAACTTATCTTATCCATAAATTATCAATTGCTTCTCCCTATTGCCTATTGCCTCTTTTCTGGAGATGTCTGTCCAGCTTTATTGCTAGGTGATAAGGCATAGTAAACAGGTGGTCGGTAGAAAGGATCATTACGACAAGCATCGAAAATTAGAATTTTTAGTGTTCCAACATCTTCTCTAACTATAGGTTTGAAATAGAACTTAGTATCAACAGATGCAGCAATCCAAGGGAGCTGCCTAGAGTCCGTTGAATTACGAACCTTTAGCAACAACTCTCGGAAAAAATCAAAGATTTCTAAATTCCATTTTTCTATCAGTGATAAAAAAGCTTGAGCAAAAGGTGAATGCCGATTTACTTTGCTCTTGTTTTTGATTAGTATACCATTATTATCTTGCTTACGCTTTTCGCCACTATTATTCTTTCCATCTTCAGTTTCAGATGCCTTTTCAAAGAAATCATAAGCCAGTTTTCCAGATTCTGTAGAGTAAATAACAATACTGCCATTATGCATCGGAGTATCTTCAATTATCTTGTCAATTGGACTTAGAAGAAGATTAAGATTTATGGACTTAGTTGCAAACTCTTTCCTATCAGTTAAATTTGTTAAACCTGCATCAACAGGCAAAATATAGTCATGTCCATTAATTTGGCACCCATGACCTGTGTAATAAAAGAGACCTACACCACCTGTACTAAGAATAGTTTGGAAATCATCAATTGCTTTTTTTAGCTCATCAGTTGATGGGTTAATACGTTTTATAATCTTAAAACCTACTTTTTTGAGAGCTTTACATATTGCTTCAGCATCATTTATTGAGTTGATCAATGTTGGAGCGTTTATATAATTTTGATTACCAACGATAAGTGCTACACGATCAGTTACGATATTTTTATCAAATGATAAGAAAGAATATTGAAATAACCCTAAAAAGCTACCTACGCCAGAAATTGCTGCCATGGCAGATGGGTATGTACCTTCAGAAAAATACCAAGATATCCCCAAAATCATTAGAGCTGTTGTGGTAGTTCCTGTAATAACTCTAAAATTAACAAGGTTCTTCATTTTTGATACCATATCCTTTAAATATAGATGGATACTTTTACAACTGAAAAAAGACTTGTTCAGGAGAGCAAGATCATTATCAAAAATGAGGCAACAAGGCTGTTAACCAAAAAAAATCCTCATTGCCTCTTGCCTTAACTTAAGAGTGTTAAACAAAAAAACCTAATGCAGTATTTTACCTGTGTTTGTTCACTCCAATAACAAAATTACTTTTGACTAAATTCTAATCCAATTCAAACTCGTTTTTCCAAGACTCATCCTTTTCCCAAGGAATCTGCTGAGTCTTCGCCATCAAGAAATTCTCCACCACTAAATAATCCATCTCAGTCCGCATAAAACACCGATAAGCATCTTCGGGCATACAAACAATTGGTTCACCCCGCACATTAAAAGATGTATTCACAATTACCCCACA
>NZ_CEZPJD010001123.1:0-2006 GCF_983059655.1 Okeania sp. | reverse complement strand
TGAAATAGACTGAGAAATATCTTTTGCTAAAGATAAAATATCAGATGGAATCATCAAAATAGTAGTAGTATTTTGTTCTGTTCCAATCTCAGCAATCATCTGAATTCGACGTAGTTCTAATGCTACTGGAGATTTGGCAATTTCTTGTGCAGCTTGTGTTAATTTAATAGTTGATTCATACTCAGATTCTGCCTTAATCATACGCGCTCTTTTTTCTCTTGCGGCTTCAGCTTCTTTTGCCATTGCACGCTGCATTGGTTTAGGAATTTCCAGATTTTTTATTTCGATACGTTCAATTTCTATACCCCAAGGATTTGTAATTTCGTCAACTATTTCACAAATTCTAGAGTTAATTTTATCTCTTTCCTGAAGTAGTTCATCTAATTTATGTTGCCCAATAATATTACGCAAAGTTGTTAGGGCAGCTTGAGATGTGGCAAAGTTATAATCTTTAACTCTAATTATGGCTTTTTCTGGTTCCCGAATTCGATAATAAAGAACAGCATTAACACCAACAGTAACACTATCTTTTGTCACTGTGTCTTGAGATTCAATATCAACAGTAATAGTTCTTCGGTCTACTTGCTTTATTTGGTCGATTATTGGAATTGTTAAATATACACCAGGTCCTCTGACATAACTAAATCTTCCTAGTCTAAAAATTACCGATTTATGGTATTCAAAATTCATTTTTAGACTGGCAGATAATAAGACTATTAAAATTAATAAAATTAGTAAAGGTAAGATGGTTAACATATAATAATAACTTAACTTTTTAATAAGTATAGCATTATTCTTATGAATTGTTATATTAGAACTCAGGGAATAGGGAAATAAAATTGTTGATTTTATGTCTTGAATTGATTTAATTAAAAACTTTGCAATAGGTTTATAGTAGCAAACACAAGGAGAGTGAGTATTCAAAACAGCGTTTTTTTTATAAGAAAAAACCTCTATTTAGATTGACATCTCATAGCATTTCTCTGTAACAATGCGCTTAATAATTTTTGCTAATACCTTAATTATAGCGCTCCGCGCAAGGCAAAAGTCAAAAGTCAAAAGTTAAAAGTAATCCCTCACTGAGTTTAAGCCTTTGTAAATGTCCTAACCTTTGTTTCGACTGCTATACACTGAATATTCTCATACTTTGTAGCTGTATTTATTGAAATAATTATAATAGTTTAACTTGATAAAATAGATAGATAGATCGATATTTTAACTCCTAAAAAAATTTGATTATGGATATAGACACCTTACTAAAATTAGAGTTTTATATCAAAGCTGCTACTATCCTTTATAGCTGGTCATATTTATCAATTTTTTGTCACGAAATGGGGCATTTTATTATTTGTAAATTGGTAAGATTTTACCCTTATTATCTCAGAGTTGGTACGGGGTTTAAAATTTTAAAAATTCACTTATTTAATACTCTATTTGAGTTAGGAATTATTCCCAGTGGCGGTCTCACTGTTTTTTCAAGAAAGCCTTGGGATATTTCTGATTTAAGAAGTAAGTATATTTTAATTAGTATTGGCGGCCCTTTGGCAAACTTATTATTACTAATTTGGCTAATTTATCGCTATGAAATAGACCGCCATCCTACATTGATTATATTAATGATATTTGAAGTTAAAGGATTGCTGAGTAATTTAACTTCTGTAGGCAGTGATGGGGATACTTTAACTTCCGCGATCGCTGCTAACCATGATGAATATTTGCAGTCTATTTTTGAGGGATATAAAGAAATTCTCTTACTTCCTAGCTATGAGGAAAATGAGTTACCTGAAAAATTTTTAAATAACGATATTAATAGTCTAGAAAAGTTTATTCAAGCTGTTTGGGAATTGAATAATGGTAACTTCCCTAGAGCGTCTAAACTGTTTATCTCTGTTTTAAAAACTCCCAAAATTTCTCCTCAAGAAAAAGCTATTCTTTTTAATTTATTGACTTCTATAGTAACTTGGTTTGGATATAAAAAATATCTCAAGGCTGCTGATGTATGGTCA
>NZ_CEZPJD010001122.1:0-2007 GCF_983059655.1 Okeania sp. | reverse complement strand
ATGGTTGAAAGTAGTCAAAAATTGATGGAGAAAAAGTAGATGAATGGAATTTAGGTAAAACTTTACCCATTTTAGATTAGTATACACCAAAATTTGCGACTTTTATCCCGCACTCTCTTGTGAAAGGAGAAGGCGGGACTTGTCGTTAGGTTGCTAATTTAACGGAAGAAATTCTGAATTTGTGGCTTTTATCTCAATACAGTTTAGTTAAGGATTTTTTTTTGCAGTTCTGTAATTTCAAGATTTCATTTAATGGCTCCATCAGTATTAAATTATAAACCAATTAGTTAAATACTTATTCTGGTAAACCCCCAATTCATACCACTAATTATAAACCTCATCTGGCAAGAGTTTTGGGCTTTTAGCCTTTGCTAAGGGTAACTAAGAATAGCTTTTGATTTAAGTATGAATAAATAGTCAAGTTTTTATAATTAAAAACATTAGGTAGTAGTACCTAATTGATATACCAGAAATGTAATATATAGCAGCCTGTAGCCTGTAATCAAGTAACAAAACAAAGGGGTTGACACTTGAAGCAAAAATATGTTACAATATAGATTGGTTGTCTAAAACTATAGATAGATATTAAAAGCACTGTAGTTTACCAGACCTAGTGCTTTTCAACCTATGTACATACTTTTTGCAGCATTAATTGCTTTTAACCTTAACTTTGATAGTGATTCAGGGACACTTTTAGGCACTACAAAAAATTAATGGAACAAATTTCCATAGAAAAAAAAATTTGCATAGCGGATAAATTTCGCATAGTATGCCTAGACTTATAATAAATTACGATATGATATATCCGATATATATTATGTTTTGATCGTAACATGTCATAAAAGAATTCGTCAAGGGGTAAGGTAAAAAACTTGCATTGTTTGCTGTGAAAGGGTTTCACCATAAAAGGAGAAATTCTTAATCTTATGCAGAAAAAAAATACTAAGGTTTTTACCAGAATGTGGAAAATTATGGGCAATGCTATACCAGTCCTAATTTTTCTAAACCAGCTTTTGTCGTACAGCCTTGCAATAGAAATGGATCAAGGCAACATCAAAAGAATAGAGCTTCATAAAGAACACAACAGGCTAATAGAAAAGATTATTGATCTTCTGCCTGGTGAGAAAAATGATGAGGAGGATAAATAAAATCTTAGCTGGACAATTAATTATCTCTTAAATCCAGTTTGATAACTTAGAGATTTCTGTCAAGTAAGTCATAGCCAAAGCTTCCTCAAGATCAGAGGAAGTTTTTTTTGGCTAAATTTTCTGTCTAAAACTGAGCTAATTATCAATAAATGTATTTTTGATTTACATATTTGAGTAATGTATATTTGTTTAGGTTTGTTTAGGGTTTTCCTAAGCTCATCTCCGCACAACTGCTTGATTCGTATTATTAATTAGTTTAATGAGGTAATTATTAATTATTAATTATTAATTATTAATTGTTGAATGATATTCTGGTTGAGGTTCTCGCACTAAAGGTTCACCACTCCAACCTCCAATAACCTCTTCAAAAAATCCCGGTTGCCATCCTTCATATTTAGGCTTAATTTCCACTTCAGTTTCTAAAGCTTGCTCCAAAATTTCTGTGATTTTTTCTTCCAAGCTACGATTATTTTTTGCAGCTAAATCTTTTAATCTATCTATTAAATAAGGCTTGAGTTTTTCTAAAATAATTTGAGTCATTTTTCTTTACATTTACATCAACAATCAACTTATCTTATCATTTTATTATTTTTCCTCAAATTTTTCTACTACTTAACAGCACAATCGGAAAAACAACTCGCTTTTATAATATTTATAATTATTGCTCTGCTGATTAAATATAAAAGCATTAACAGATAAAAGTTTTAGCCTTTTTTTCTCAAAAAAAATTGCTCCCCTACTCCCCTACTCCCCCACTTCCCTACTCCTTAAAAAAGACTTTTTCAGCAAATCCTAATTATCTCGGCGATCGCTCTAATACATAACTCTCTAACCTCAAACTTCACTCCTCCACATCGAT
>NZ_CEZPJD010001121.1:0-2010 GCF_983059655.1 Okeania sp. | reverse complement strand
TTGAGAGATATGGTAAATTTTAGGGAACAGGGAACAGGGAATAGGGAATAGGGAACAGAGAATGAGAAACACCGAAGCAATAAAACTATCACAAATGATTTAGGATTACTATAGCGCTAAGTTTAATGCCCCACCGTCTACACGGCGCTTAAAGTTGTTTAGGGTTAGAATCCCCACCCCATACAATTTTCCCTTCTGCCTTATGCCTTATGCCTTATTCAAAATTACTTTAGCTGAAATTCGTCAAATTTTACAACACCAGAATTAGGTTTTCTAGTATCAAAATAGTAACTACTAACTGTTCCTGTTTCCGTTTCAAAAATACTAAAAACTGTAATATCATTACTAGCAATATAGGGTTGAGGTTTTCCCTTTTCATCTAGCAAAGGTGCAATGGTTGGTATGATCGGTTCTAAACCATTAGGATTACCAACTTCAGCATATTTTTCCTGATAATCTAAAGGTACATTTCGCTTTTTATCTCCTACATAAGCTCCATAACTATTACCTACATTTGATGTTTCTAGAAAGTGCATTCCACTCGGACTAATAAAACGATTCCAAAGATGAGAATGCCCATAAAATACTAACTGTACGCCAGCAGTTTCTAACAAAGGTAAAACATCTCGAATAATATAGTCATTTTGTTGGGGATATTCATAACGAATCATGGTAGTATTACCATTTTTATCTCTGTCAATAAATTGTATGGGATTAGTATAAGCAGGAACGATATTTTCACCAAGAGAATGAGGCGGATGGTGAAACATTACGACTTTATATTTAGCTTGTTTAAATTCCTGACTTGCCAATTCTTTTTCTAACCAATTATATTGCTCGCTACCTCGATCGATAGGTTCAAAAATATGCTGGCCATAACCCCATTCAGCCGGATTATCAAAATCTTTTTTTCGTTCCCGATATTTACCTCTCGCATTATCTCTTAAGTGAGGAACTCTCCAGATATTCGTAATATATAAAACTACTAAACGTACATCGCCAAAAGTTACAGCATAGTAATTTTTTTCCTCTGAACCATTTTGAGGTAGGGTAAAAATTTCTTGGTAAGTGTCAGTATTAAAAGAATTATTTTTTAACCAAGCTATATCAGGAGCGATATTTGTGGAATTTTTCCTATATAAAGCTGAGGCAGCATCTCGTGGATAGGGTTGACTAAATTGGTAATTCAAAGAAGTTTTCATAGAAAATATACCCATAACTTCGTGGTTGCCAATTGCTGGAAAAAGAGGCATATTTTGGATTAACTCCCCACCTTTATAAATAGTTTTTTTGCCATTTTTTTCTAGTTCATAATTAGCTCTACCTTGGAGATTAGGAAAAAAAGCATTACCTCGATTATCGTCAAACCATTCTGAAGCACGATCGGGAATATTAACTAAATCTCCAGCAAAAAAAATAGCGTCTAATTTATCAAAGGTTTCTGTTACCTTTTGTAGATTTGCAGAAGTCATTGGTTTTAATTGATGGTCGGAAGTTAGGAGGATTTTTATAGGTCTACCAGAGGTTGGTTTAGCAGCCAAAGTAAAAATTTTACTCCTCATATTTTCCCCATTTTTTGTTTCGCTAATAATTCGATATGGCACAGAAATATTAGGTTTTAAACCAATAACTTTGGCTTCGTGTCGCCAGATATCTCGCATAATAGGTTGTTGATAAATTAAACCTTTTTCTGTTTGTTTTCCTACGCGAGAATCTTGGTCTTCTCTAGTACGACTTAGTTTAGTAGTATTTGCCTCAACAACTCGATCAAGATTTTCACCATAAACTACAAAATGACCTTTGCCAGGAAATTCAGTAAACCAAACAACTTGTACAGAATTTTCTGTCGGAGCTTGGAGAAATGGATCTGTTAAAAATTGAGCTGGAGATTCGAGAGAATACATAATTATAAATATGAAAATAACAATAATAATTAAAATACCAAAAATCCATGGATTACGATAAGAATCTCTGGGATTTTCAAATATTTCTGGAGGAGGATAGAACATA
>NZ_CEZPJD010001120.1:0-2016 GCF_983059655.1 Okeania sp. | reverse complement strand
GTTGGTTATATTGGTACGCAGTCAGCTACAGAAATTTTACTATCTGGACTAGAAAAACTAGAATATCGGGGTTATGATTCTGCCGGATTGGCCACTGTTTGGGAGGGGCAAATTAAATCTGTCCGCGCTAAGGGTAAACTACACAACCTGCGGGAAAAATTGGCCGGAATGGAAACACCAGCGAATATTGGTATTGGTCACACTCGTTGGGCGACTCATGGCAAACCGGAAGAATATAATGCTCATCCTCATACTGATGATACTGGGCGAGTGGCAGTAGTTCAAAATGGAATTGTTGAAAATTACCGGGAGTTACGCAAAGAATTAGAAGAGCGGGGACATAAATTTATTTCTGATACTGATACGGAAGTTATCCCCAACTCGATCGCAGAATTTTTATCTAATTTTACTGAAGGTAAAAGGGAAGCATTTTTAGAAGCTGTGCGTCAGACAGTGAATAAACTGGATGGAGCATTTGCGATCGCTGTTGTTTGTGCAGACTATCCCAATGAACTTATTGTTGCTAGACAACAAGCTCCTATATCTGTTGGTTTAGGGCAAGGAGAATTTTTCTGTGCTTCTGATACTCCTGCTCTTGTATCTCATACTCAAGTTGTTGTCACTTTAGAAAATGGTGAAATAGCTCGTTTAACACCTCTGGGGGTAGAAATTTATAACTTTGCAGGCGATCGCTTGAATAAAGTCCCCCGCATTCTTAACTGGAGTCCGACTTTAGTTGAGAAGCATATTTTTAAACATTTTATGCTCAAGGAAATTCACGAGCAACCAAATGTTGTCCGGGGTTGTTTAGACGCTTATATTAATAGTAATTGGGATATTAATAATAATCAGATTTCTCCGACGAATTTAGAGTTATCCCCTGCTCTATATCAAGATTTAGAACAAGTTGAAATATTTGCCTGTGGTACGAGTTGGCACGCTAGTTTAATTGGGAAATATTTATTAGAACAATTAGCTGGAATTTCTACTACAGTTAATTATGCTTCTGAAGCTCGTTATGCACCTTCTCCTCTGAGAAAAAACACTCTGATAATTGGTGTTACTCAATCTGGAGAAACCGCAGATACTTTAGCAACTTTGGCAATGGAACAACAGCGGCGTTTAGATAAACCAGCCGAATTTTCATCAAGGATGCTAGGAATTACCAATCGCAGTGAAAGTTCTATTGCTAATTTAGTAAATCAAATTATTGATATTCGGGCAGATATTGAAATTGGTGTGGCAGCTACTAAAACATTTGTGGCACAGGTAATAGCATTTTATTTCTTAGCTCTCGAATTAGGCTGGCAAAAACAATATTTATCTGGGAAAAAAATTGCAGAAATTGTTAATGGTTTGCGACAGATACCTGCACAAATGGAACAGATATTAGAGACTCAAGATAACCAAATAGAAGATTTTGCTCACCAGTTTAATGATACTCAAGATTTTATATTTGTGGGTAGAGGAATTAATTATCCAATTGCTTTAGAAGGTGCTCTCAAATTGAAAGAAATTAGTTATATTCATGCGGAAGGATATCCTGCTGGTGAGATGAAACATGGTCCGATCGCTTTGTTGGATGATAAAGTTCCTGTAGTTGCGATCGCTATGCCTGGTTTAGTATATGAAAAGGTGCTTTCTAATGCTCAGGAAGCTAAGGCGAGGGATGCAAAGTTAATTGGGGTGACTCCTGAAAGTACGGAAGCGGATGTGTTTGATCATGTTTTGGCAGTGCCTGCGGTGGATGAGTTGTTGTCTCCGATGTTGACTGTTATTCCTTTGCAGTTGTTAGCTTATCATATTGCTGCTCATCGTGGTTTGGATGTGGATCAACCTCGAAATTTAGCGAAGTCGGTGACTGTGGAGTAATGTTTCAGTGAACAGTTATCAGTTATCAGTTATCAGTATTTTCTGTTGAAATACTTGACGTTTTAATCCCCCCCAAACCCCCCTTTGAAAGGCAGGGCTAATTCATTGTCACGAGAGAAAAAAGAAGTGGGGGAGTGGGGGAGT
>NZ_CEZPJD010001119.1:0-2019 GCF_983059655.1 Okeania sp. | reverse complement strand
TTTCAGTAGTTAGGGAAAATTAATTACCTAATTTTATTCCCTGTAATTTTTACAACATAAACTTTAGAGCTTTAAAGTATGTGTAATTATAGCAGTTGCCATTACTATCTTTGACATATCAAAAGCTCAGAATTCAGACAACAAAAAAATTTTATTTCTTCCTTTTTCCTTGAATGAATTATGATGAAAAACGAAATTGATATTATATAGCAATGTGCGCTGGCATATTTACAAATTGCAGGAGATGTCCAATAGCTAAAAGTCTTATATTATCGGTTTTTTATTACCCCTGTTGCCTATTGCCTGTTGCCTGTTGCCTGCGCACAGCGCTATAGAAGAATCTTTCTACAATCATGATTTACTTGAGAATGAGTACATGAAACAACAGAAAGAAGAATATTTAGACTATAGGAATCATGATTTCCCAATTAACCCATATCGAAACTATTTAAAAATTATGAAATACTTCCAAGAAATTAACAAATATAATCCCAGCCATGCAGCTTCTTTTGCAAAGAAAATAAAAAAGCTATATAAAGACCTGAGAAATTGCGAGGCCGTCATATCTGAAATGATTGTTTACCACAATTATATTCCACTAATTAGAGAAAGATTGGTCAAATCTTTATCATTAATAGCCGATGAATGTGATGTTATAGTTGAGCGTTGTGACAGCTCTAAATATTATCTCGAAGTTTTTTGTATAACGCCAAATTTTCAAGAAGATGAGGATGGATTCATTAATTGATAATGGATAATGGATAATTGATAATTACCTCTGGTTAAAACCGAGAGGATTGAATATCAGGAAATATTATTCTTTTTTTCCCTTAAAAGGGGAGTCTTTAAAGCATAATTATTTAATTATTTAATTATTCGGGAATCAACATTCAGACTCATACACAAAAAGCATGATCATCGGTCAGACAAAAATTCTTGACAAAGGCTAATAAACAAAAACAATTTTCAACAAAAAGAGATAATTTTGCAGTTATAGAATTAAATGACAGACGTATAGCTCATGATTTTACAATTCTCTCTTCTTTATCTGATGGCTACAAAATAAAAATTGATATAGACAAAATGACAAATGTTGATGAAGGTTATGACTGGGAAACTTCAATATTTGAATCCTCAGAAACTCGTTTTCTTAAGGGAATAATGTGGTTTCACTTGGGAAATTACCAGGATAGAAAAATATTGATAAATCCTTTCTATAAATAATGATAAAAAGAGGAGTAATAAATTTCTTTATATAAACTAGACTTGGTATAACTAACTATCACTGTTTGACATACGGATAAATTATAAGCTATAGCAATGTGCGCTGGCTTGCTTTACAAATTTCAGGAACTGTCCAATAGCTAAAAGTTTTATATCATAAGCTTTTTATCTCCCCTACTGCCTATAGCAAAGCTGCCAAATGAGCTGCGCACAGCGCTATACTTCTTCAAACCAGATTTAGTATGATTAGTTGATAGTCATATATTAGCCAATGGCATACTCTGTACAGATAACATATATTATGATCTAGACTGTTACTTGTTCAGTTAACTATAGTAGAAAATATGCCAAATTTTGTTATTCATTTTTCTCTCGAATTTGCCTACGAATTACTAGAAAATTATGGTTCTCCTCTATATGTTTATGATGACGATATTCTGATAAAAACGATAAATCATATTGCTGAATCTATTCCCTATCCCCACACAGAATTTCATTTTGCCAGTGTAACTAATGGTAATGTATCTTTACTAAAAATTTTTCAAAGGTATAAATGGGGTCTTCATGCTAATACACCGGGGGATGTTTTTCTGGGATTAAAAGCAGGCTTTTCTCCTAACAAAATTGTCTATAGTGGCAGTAACTTAAACGCTCAAGAATTTTCACAACTATTAAACTGGGGTGTAACTACTTTTAATTTAGATAGTGTGAGTCAACTACAGTTATTTTGTGACATATATATAGATAAATTTGCCAAAGAAATTACGCCAAAATTAGGCTTGAGACTGAATTTTC
>NZ_CEZPJD010001118.1:0-2021 GCF_983059655.1 Okeania sp. | reverse complement strand
TAAGAGGTACTTATAACTGAAATGACCTTCATCTGCATAGCTTTGTGTAGTGTCTTAGAATGTAAGCCGAGTATTTCTTTGCTACATAGATGAAACGCGATCGCTCGATCATTCATTAAAAAAACTTCAGTGATTCAAGTTAAATAATTTTCATCTTACAGAATTTTTGAAGATAGTGAAGTACAGCTGTAAGACTATTCTTATATTTCCTGTTCCCTAGATCAATAAAGCTTCATACCTTATCCACTCGAAAACTGCTATAACGTAAGGATATTTTAATAATTTGTCTTGCTACTTTTAATGTTTTATTTAGCAACCAGTCTATTAATTATTTTTATTTTTGTTATTATGAATAAAATATTAAGTTGCACCCAGATAAGTTTATAACTTGCTAAATTTATTAGATATAGAAAAAATCTGTTTAATTTAACAATAAATTTTTCGTTCAAGAGTAATATTTGGCTAAACAATATAATCAAGTGGTAATTGTAAAAACTCCTCTAATTTCATCAATATATCTATTACTGTCCTCTATAAATCACTTGTTCTTTCTGCACTACCATTCCGTTTATAGCCATACTAAAATGACTGTTGTCTATCATAAAAGTCTTACTTCCATCAATTGCTAAATATCCTTGTTTGACACTAACAGGTAATTCTAATAGTTTATTAGGATTTGATTTAGCGCCAGCTACTAAAGTTAGTTGACCATTACCATTACGACAAATATTAGCAAAATAATTTTTAGATTCAAAGTATTTTACTTCAGACCAATTTTCTCCTTTTTTATTGCAAATACGCCACTGTTCGCGGGATACTTGAGCAAGTAACATAGATTTGTTTTCAATTTGTTCTGGGTTAGAAGCAAAAACTTGAGATGAAGAAGTTAATAAGGCAAATGTACCAATTGTAAATACTCCTAGTTGAAAAACCTTTTGATTAATTTTAAGTAAATTCACGTCAAGCTCCTTGATATAGAAAGTAGTATTGAAAATCTATAGCGTCATCACAATGAATTATTATTTTCATTGCTATTTAACTTCATTAACACTATTTTTGACTAAAAATCAGCAAAAATCAACCTAGAAAATACTGAATTTTTTCCGGATAATTTTTTGAGAATAAATTGTCGAAAAATTAGCTCCATTCATCAATAAGTATAATTTTTAAAGAATACAAGCCTTCAAGGTATAGATATTATTACGTTAGTATCCCCGATAAATTACGGAATTTTGCTAAAGTTAAGCTGATTGTAGAAAAATTCCTCAAGACAATAATGGAGATAATAGGTGCAAATTACTAAACGTAACATCGAGTTAAGAGTTGATGATAGTTTAATGCGTGTATATGTAGCAACTCCTAAACCAGACGGAGTATATCCAGGTATTGTATTCTACAGTGATATCTATCAATTAGGAAGTCCGATAATTCGTCTAGCTAATTATTTAGCTGGTTATGGTTATGTAGTAGCTGCCCCAGAAATTTTTCATCGTACTGAGCCAGTTGGCTTTGTAATTGAGCCAGATGACTTAGGAAGGATGCGGGGTAATGACAATGCATGTCGAACTAAAATAGCTGAATATGATGCGGATACCAGAGCTGCGATCGAATTTATCAAAACAGAAAGTTCAGTTGCTGAGGAGAAAATAGGTGCTATGGGTTTTTGTATTGGTGGGCATTTAGCATTTCGGGCAGCTTTTGAGAAAGAGATAAAAGCCACCGTTTGTTGTTACCCGACTGGTGTTCCCAGTGGTAAGTTAGGTAAAGGAGTTGCTGATACAATTAAACGAGTGAATGAAATTCAAGGTGAGATATTGATAGTATTCGGTACTCAAGACCGTCATACACCAGAAGGCGATCGCCAAATCGTAGCTCAAGCTTTGGAGCAAGAGAGTATCGCTCATCAAATTTTCTTATATGAAGCGGAGCATACTTTCATGCGTGATGACGGTTATCGTTATGACTCCGCTGCAACTACTTCAGCTTGGTCTCAAATAATACCTTTCTTTAATCGTGTGTTT
>NZ_CEZPJD010001117.1:0-2022 GCF_983059655.1 Okeania sp. | reverse complement strand
GATGATTCCATCTGATATTTTATCTTTAGCAAAAGATATTTCTCAGTCTATTTCATCAGAATAGATTCTCTGGAATTACTGTCTTTTAATACATTAATTACTTTAGTATTTACGACTGGATAAAAATACGTGTATAGTGATTTTAAATAAGAATGGGACATAGATAATTTTCTCAGCCATTTAAATTAAGTTTTTAAGCCTAAGCAAGTCTTCCAGACTTAATTTCAAATTCTATATAATCTTAGCTTAAATACTAAATTAGCAGGAAAAATGCAATTTTCCAGAAACAGAGAGAAATATTCAGTAAAATAGAAGATAATTTACTGATGATTTTTTTTAGCTAATTCTTCAATCTCTATAAGTTCATGAGAGAAATTTTCGTGATACTTTCTTTGCTGGCTACGAATATTAGCTAAATGAGATTCAATATTATTATTGTTTATTAATATTCCAAAATCATCAGGGATATTATCATTTCTTGATGGATAATTTAACACAATATCTAAGACTAAATCGCCGAGTTCTTTTTTATAATGAGATGACTCTGTGTACCATGTCATTTGTTCTTGACTACCTTTGGCAGGAATAGCTTCAGTTGTGATACTATTATAACCTGTAAAATCAAACAGCAAGAATGGAGCTTTATTAGGATATTGTTGATTGACTTGTTCAATAGTATTTACTAAATCTCTTTTCCATTGTTCAAAAATAGTATATTTTTCCAGCATTCTCATAACTTCTAAATGACGACTATGAACAGGAGAAGTGAATATATATAGTTCAATATTATTTTGATGACATTTTTCAAGTATTTCTTTGAACAAAGTCAATCTTTCTTGACTATAGGAAAAAAATGAAGGTGTATCTAAAAACCGATTACTTACTTTAATAAAAAGCTCCCTATGAGGAATTTCTTCACCTATAAATTGTCTAAATCCTTGTTTTGTATAATTTTTTTTTAGCTTAATACCCTTAAAGTTATATATAATTGTTTGCAGAGAATATTCAAAATTTTGAAGAGATATTAATTGATGTAAATTTAGTAGCCAAAAATATTTTGTAGCAAATCTAGAAGTGTGAAAATCTCGATTGAACATTCTCTTGTCAGAAAAAGTCAAAAAATCCAGAGAGATAATAATTGTTTTCAGATTTTCATTCTGGAGAGCTAGCTCAAAAACTTTGTGAATTTCATACATATTAGTCGCAGTTAAGCTAGCGTTATATGTAGATTTATGAATTAAGTTAGGTGCTAAAGGATCTAATCCAGCCAAAGCTCTAGAACTTCCCAATATTAATGTATCATAATCTTTTTTTATAACATCAATAGATTTTGTAGTCCGCATACCCAAAGTATCTATCTTGGGTTTATAAGCATTAAACCCTTCAATTTCAACTAATCTAAATATGTATAGTGGATCAACAATTAAATTAAATAAAGTAACTAGGGATAAGTTTGTTATTATGGATAATATGTATATATATATACTGTTGAAATTTTTTATTTTTCATAATTATCATAATTATATGAAATATCTATAGTGTTTGTATTTGAGATGCACCCTATAGATTGAGTTTTTTTCTAAAAATCAACGCTGTATTTATCGCTTTATATTCTTGTGATTGCTACTATTTAATCCTGTTTTCCCTCCTTGACTATTGCCTATTCCCTATTCCTTATTCCCTCCATACCTTTTTTAGAACTTGGTTCCACATTCTATATAACGTTTTTATATAGTAGTAGTTATCATATTATTTTTGCTCTTCTCTAACTATTCATAATTACGAGATCAGCTATGTCTTTTTAGAAAAATATCTTTATAATACAGCTCTTATGGTGACAATTAAGATAAAGATATTGTAGAGACATTATATAAAACATCTCTACATTTTGTTTGACCTGATGTCTAATGTATTAACAAATACATAAAAATTTGCTCAGATTTATTCAGTACAGTCAATATTAATACTATTCTATAGTGATTGATTGAGGACCTTCACTTTTGTCACCATTTACTTCTGTAT
>NZ_CEZPJD010001116.1:0-2022 GCF_983059655.1 Okeania sp. | reverse complement strand
CAAACAGCAATCAGATGCATGAACATATTCAAACAATAACTGAGGTTAGGTTATAGGAAGTTTAATTAATGAATTTTAATTCTCGTTGGTGGATAATTCTCTTCTAGTATGATAATGAGTTTATAACACATAGCTGATGGCTGACTACTGAATACTTACAGAATTATTAACTCTTAATTGTTGAATACATAGCTAGTCAAGTATGATTTTAAGAATAATTAATATTAAGTTAACATACAAATTCGATGATAAACATAATAAGGAAAGCCTCTCAGAGAGCAATAGCAACACTGTGAGGCCGATCTATCTATACAGAATCTAGTTATATTCTGACAAATAAATTTTAGGTAAGGTTCCCTAATTACTCAAAATTATTAAATTTTTATTTATATTCTATCAAAATACTGAAATATAATTGAGAATGAATAGGCATAATTTATTAAGTTAATTATAACTTTAAAAATAGTAATAAATAATTTTAATTTAAAAAAAAATGATAGAAAAAAATAAAGTAAAACAATCAATTTTAGCTATTCAAAAATATCTATTAAATCTACAAAAATCAGAAGGATACTGGTGGAGTAAATTAGAATCAAATGTGACAATAACAGCGGAAATAGTTTTACTTCATAAAATTTGGCAAACGGATAATAAAAGACCACTTCATAAAGCAAAAATTTATCTAATTTCTCAACAACTAGAACATGGGGGTTGGGAATTATTTTATGGCGACGGGGGAGACTTAAGCACTTCTATTGAAGCTTATATGGCTTTGAGATTATTGGGTGTTGCAAAAACAGATTCAATCATGCTTAAAGCACAAGATTTTATTATTAAAAAAGGAGGTATTAGTTGCAGTAGAATTTTCACTAAATTACATCTGGCTTTAATTGGTTGCTACAATTGGCAGGGTATTCCTTCTGTTCCTCCTAGCATTATGCTACTTCCTGAAGATTTTCCATTTACTATTTATGAAATGTCAAGTTGGGCAAGAAGTAGCACTGTTCCACTTTTAATTGTGTTTGATAAAAAGCCGATTTTTTCAGTTAATCCCACAATTAATCTGGATGAACTTTATGCGGAAGGAATTAACAATGCTACTTTTGAATTACCTCGTCAATACGATATGACGGATTTATTTTTGGGGTTAGATAAAGCTTTTAAATTTGCAGAAAATTTTAACTTGATGCCTTTGCGAGAAGAGGGTTTAAAAGCAGCGGAAAAATGGATTCTGGAAAGGCAAGAAGTTACGGGTGACTGGGGGGGTATTATTCCGGCAATGTTAAATTCTATGTTGGCATTGCGGTGTTTGGAATATGATGTGGCAGACCCTTTGGTGGTGCGGGGGTTGGAGGCTATAGATAGGTTTGCTGTAGAAACTGAGGATAGTTATTGGGTACAACCTTGTGTTTCTCCTGTTTGGGATACCGCTTGGGTAATACGTTCGTTGGTTGATTCTGGTATTTCTCCTAGTCATCCGGCAGTGGTTAAAGCTGGGGAATGGTTGTTGCAACAACAAATATTGGATTATGGTGACTGGGCGGTTAAGAATAAATTGGGTAAACCGGGGGGTTGGGCGTTTGAATTTATCAATCGTTTTTATCCAGATATAGATGATACGGCGGTGGTGGTTATGGCTTTGGATAATGTGCAGTTGCCTGATGAGGAGTTGAAAAATCAGGCGATCGCTCGTGCTATGGAATGGCTAGCTTCGATGCAATGTCAACCTGGGGGTTGGGCAGCTTTTGATGTGGATAATAATCAAGACTGGTTGAATGGTATCCCTTATGGAGATTTAAAGGCCATGATAGATCCGAATACGGCGGATGTGACAGCGCGGGTGTTGGAGATGGTTGGTTGTTGTGGGTTGTCTATGGATAGTTGGCGGGTGAAACGGGCGATCACTTATTTGGAAAGGGAGCAGGAGGAGGAAGGTTGTTGGTTTGGTAGGTGGGGAGTTAACTATATATATGGTACGAGTGGAGTAATTTCGGCTTTGGCTGTTGTGGCAGGGGAAAGTCA
>NZ_CEZPJD010001115.1:0-2024 GCF_983059655.1 Okeania sp. | reverse complement strand
CCAACTTTGGGGGGAACAAGAGTTAATTTACTTCTAAAAGTCCCCCAAAATTGGGGGATTTAGGGGGCACTGATAACTGATAACTGATAACTGAAATGACTTTCCTTATTCTCTGTTTTAAACTTTATTATTTACCAATAAAATAGGATGACTATATATGTCAAAAATTGCTTATAAAATTGAACATTCTCCAGCTTATGCTTCATTAATTATTGATTTGTACCCGGAGCAAAAAGTATTAGTAGAAGCTTCAGCTATGGCAGCCATGGATACCTCAATTAAAATGCAATCTAAGGTCAAAGGTGGCTTAATGAAAGGAGTCGGTAGAATGTTGAGTGGTGAATCCTTATTTATTAGTGAATTTACCGCTCAAAACCAGTCAGGAAAGCTCTATGTTTCCCCTGGTGTTCCTGGAGATATTCAACATTATTATATAGAGAATCGTTGTGGTTTATTGGTTCAATCATCAGGGTTTGTTGCCTGTAGTGAGACTGTAGAAATAGATACCAAATTTCAAGGATTTAAAGGCTTTTTTAGTGGAGAATCTTTGTTTTTATTAAGAGCTACTGGAAAAGGGGATTTTTGGTTTAGTTCCTATGGGGGAATTTTAGAAATTCCTGTGGAAGAAAATTATGTAGTAGATACCAGTTATGTTGTAGCTTTTGAAGATACCCTGAATTATAATGTCGAGATGATTGGAGGTTTATCATTTAAAGGTTTAAAAACAGGACTTTTAGGAGGTGAAGGATTGGTTTGTCGGTTTAGTGGCCAAGGCAGTTTATGGATTCAAAGTCGCGCGATTTATCCTCTATTAAACTTTTTAAATCCTTTCCGTCCTGTAAAGAGTAGTAATTAAGATTTGCTGATTTATTCTCAAAATATTGACAGATAAAGGCTTTAGCATTTTTGGTGGAAAAAGGTCAAAAAGTTAGTATTTTGGGATGATTATGGCAGAAAAATCCAGGGATAATTTTTCCAACTAACTCCTCTATAATTCCTATTTATTCTGACTCCTGACTCCTTAAGAGTTAATCAAATTTATGAGCGATCGCAATCCCCCACCAACTAATCGTCAACTTTTAATTATATTAGGAATTTTTACAGCGATTATTGTCATAATGATTAGCTTTGTATCGATGTTAGTTGATTGGGCAATTACTCAGATTCCTACTAGTTGGGAACAAAAATTAGGAGCATTAATTGTTCCGGTTTACGAACAAAAAGCTAAAGATTCTCCTCAACAAGAAATCTTAAATCGTCTCTTAGATCGTTTAGAGTCTAAACTGGATAATAAATTATCAGAAAAAAGGGATTATCGAGTCATCTATATTCCTGAAAAAACCGTTAACGCTTTTGCCATACCTGGGGATGTTATTGGTATTTTTGAAGGATTAGTGAAAGAAGTTAAATCGGAAAATGAATTGATGATGATTTTAGGTCATGAATTAGGACATTTTGCCCATAGAGATCATCTTCGGAGTTTAGGAAAAACCTTAGTTATTAGAGTTGCGATCGCTAGTATTGTTGGAGATAATGCGACCTTAGCTAATAGTGTTGGAGCTGTTATCGAAACTATTAGTAATACTCGCTATTCTCAGTCTCAAGAATATCAAGCAGATGAATTCGGATTAATACTATTAAATGAAACCTATGGTCATGTAACAGGGGCAACGGATTTTTTTAAGAACTTTAAAGAACAAGAAAAATTAAGCTGGGACTTTTTTTCTAGTCATCCTGCTGGAGAAAAGCGTGTTAAGAGACTAGAAAAATTAATTAAACAAAAACAATATAAATTAGGTGAATATTCAGAATTAGATCCAAATTTACAGTTGAGCGATCGGGAGATTTTTAGGAACTAATTTTGCATTGAAAAATAGACGGAAATATTACTGAAGAGTCATCACCAATCAACGTCGGTAGCAACACTTCCGTCGGGCATTATGGTTTGCTTATAGTAGTCGGGAATAGGAGCAGAAGTGGCTCCGCGAAAGTCAGCGCGTTCAGCAGAATTTTCATAACCATTA
>NZ_CEZPJD010001114.1:0-2029 GCF_983059655.1 Okeania sp. | reverse complement strand
TCCCAATTTTATTATGATTTTATCTTAGTGGAGTGCTGAAGTAGGTAGACCCTTGTGGGTCTAACCCTCCACAGTAAAAAAAGACTAACTTTCCAAATATCCAGCTCCCAAAATTTCACAAAAATTTTCTTTTTATTAATTTTTCGTGAATATTAAATTGTCAAAATTCTTCCCTCCCCAAATTATAGTGAGGAAAGCGTGAGCTAGCATATCAGAGCAATAAATTTTAGCGAAACATACTACTAACTGAAGTATCCTCATGAATGCGCCAAATAGTCTCACCCAATAAATTTGCCACCGAAAGAACAGTCAACTGAGGAAAACTATGTTCCTCCAAGAATGGGATAGTATTAGTAACAATCACCTCTTCAAATACTCCACTAGAAAGACGCTCCACTGCTGGCGGTGAGAATACTGCATGAGTAGCACAAGCATAAACTTGTCGCGCCCCTTGTTCGCGCAAAAGTCGTGCCCCTTCAGAAATGGTACCACCTGTATCAATCATGTCATCTACCAACACAGCAGTTTTTCCCTTAACATCACCAATCACATTTAACACTTCTGCCACATTATGAGCTTGGCGACGTTTATCAATAATTGCTAATGGGGCATCATTTAACTTTTTCGCAAAAGCTCTAGCTCTAGCCACCCCACCCACATCCGGAGAAACAACAACAATATCAGATAAATTCTTACTTACTAAGTAATCTAAAATTACCGGTAAACCATAAACATGATCGAACGGAATATCAAAATAGCCCTGAATCTGGGCAGAATGCAAATCCATTGCTAGAATGCGATTAGCACCAGCCTCAGTTATCAAATTGGCCACTAATTTAGCAGTAATTGATTCTCGGCCAGCAGTTTTACGGTCTGCTCTAGCATAACCATAGTAAGGAATAACTGCAGTAACTTGTCTGGCAGAAGCACGACGGCAAGCATCTACCATGATTAACATTTCCATCAAGTTGTCATTAACTGGACGACAACTAGGCTGAATTAGATAAACATCACAGCCTCGAATTGATTCTTGAATTTGAACATATAGTTCTCCATCTGCAAACCTTTTTCGTACCATTGGGCCTAAATCTAAACCCAGATATCTAGCTACTTCCGTAGCCAAAGGAGCGTTAGCAGATCCAGAGAAAAGTCTCAATCTATTATGATCGTTAGCAGTAGCAGGCACAGGAGCCTGAATTGGTAAAGTAGCACGGATCACGGCAAGCCCTCGCAGCACCTCTATTCATTGCAATCTTATCATCTCAAACCAAAAATTTTCTTCCGTATTTTTATTGATAGAAAGATCGTAATATACCAGTAATATTTGCTAAATTAAGTCAGACAAATGTTGAATATTTAGTAAGAAAATTACGGAAGTCTTTAGAAAACGTAAAATATCTTAAGTAAATTCCATTTTTCTGATAATTATTAACTCCTTAAGTCAAAAGTCAAAGTTCCAAAGTCAAAAGCAATGTATGTTTGACTGAAAAGCTTAACAGAGTACTAACATAACTTGTAAAATGACTTTAGAGTGATATTGGTATCCGGAGTGAGATTATGAGTTTAAAGGACAGAATTACAGAAGATATTAAAGTGGCGATGAAGGCCAAAGATAAGGTTCGTCTGGAAACAGTTCGTAGCATTAAAAAAGTAATTCTAGAAGAAGAAAGCAATGCTAGGGCAGCAGGAAAGGATTCTCTAACAGAGACTCAAGAAATGGATATATTAACAAGATTGGCTAAACAACGACGGGATTCAATAGAGCAATATACTCAAGCAGGTCGTCAGGAACTAGCAGATGGAGAGGCTGCAGAGTTGGCCATTCTTGAAGAATATCTACCAAAACAATTGTCTGATGAGGATATTGCTCAGGTTGTTGATGAAATTATTGCTCAGGTAGGGGCTAATTCTCCGAAAGATATGGGTAAAGTAATGGGTCCGGCCATGCAACAGTTGAAGGGTAAGGCTGATGGAAAGAAAGTGCAGGAGGCTGTTAAGGCTAGGCTTAATTCTTGAAGAAGGCAGAAGG
>NZ_CEZPJD010001113.1:0-2033 GCF_983059655.1 Okeania sp. | reverse complement strand
AATTAATAATTAAATAATTATGGTTTAAAGCCTCCCCTTTGAAGGGGAAAAAAGCGGTTGAGGGATGGCGAGTTCCCCTCGCCATATCCAATCAACCAAGAGAAGAAATAGTATTTCCTTATATTCAATTCCATAACGGTTTTAACCAGAGGTAATTATCAATTATCCATTAATGAACTCTTCTTTTCAAGGAAAGGATTGATGATTAAGGAAATTTTTTTCTTTTTTATCCTTTATAAAGAGAGGCATTAGATATTAACTCTTAGGTAATTTAAGGAGCAGAAATAAACATTTCAGAGTTTTTATGTGTCCTTAGATTTTTGATAAATCATTTGGGATTGCTACAGAAAAGAGGTAAGCATTCAGCTATTAGCGGTCAGCGGTCAGCTCTCAGCTTTTTAGTCATATTTATTCCATTGAGTATTTGACACAAAAGTTAGCTGAAGACATTTTTTTTATAAGTTTTAATTATCCTTGGAGACTAATTCCTCTTTTGAGCCGATCGTGAGCTAATAACTCATAGCTGATAGCTGAAGTGCTGACGGCTGAATGCTTACGAAAAGAGTACAAATAAAATTAATACAAGTAGATTAATTACTTGTTTAATTTATTCAGGGTAGGGCTTTTACTTGTGTTATTATTTATTCGATAACTTGAGTTAGATAACTTTAACTAAAAATGAATATCAAGCAACTATTTTTAACTATAATTCCCCTAATTTTCTTCTCGATTTTAGGTATAAAAATTATGCCTATTAATACATCCCCTGCTTTGGCTAAATCACAAATAGCAAATCAAGTTTTAGATGAAAAAACTGATGGGTTTTTGTTAGCTGCTGTTGATAGTTGTGAAGTCTCAATGCCAAGTTCTTCTGCAAATGAACGTCTTGTTCTGAATGTCCGAGAAGTACCTAATGGTAGTATTGTTGGTACAGTTGATGATGGAGATACAGTAGAGTTAGAAACTGCCGATGGTATAGAAGGCTTATTTTGGGTGAAGATTATTGAGCCAGTTGCAGGATATGTTTGGACGGAATATCTGACAAATTGTAATTGAAGAAGGCAGAAGAGAAAATTGCTTATGGATAGTTTTCTATACACCACTTAGAAGGTATCTGTAAAATAAATCTAAAGAAACATTTCAAATATCTAGTATTCGGTGGGTTACGGCGACCAGGAAAATATTATTTGATTTTGTGAGATTATTCCCGCCTAACCCACCCTATATCAAGACTTACAGCAGTTTTGGAGTTGATGAGGTACAAAATTTTAGGACTTTAGGGAGTAGGGAGTAGGCAGTAGGCAGTAGGGAAAAAAAAGATTAATTTTTAAACTGTACCTCACTATCCTAAAAAGTGCTGTAATATTTTATTTATAGATATCCTCTTAGTGTCTACAAACCCCAAACAATTTCTAAGATGGTGGTGTACTAAACCCGCTACAGAAAAGATAATTTTTTTTAGCGATAAATATATTAAAAAATGTCTGACTCAGCCAAGATCGACTTCTGGTTAAGCTGAGTTATTTTTATGGCTGAAATTTTTCCATTAACCAAGCTCTAACTAACCTTTGATTCATGTTGCGACTACGTTGCAATGCTTGATCAAGTAGAGTAATTTTTAATCCTGGTAAAACAATAGATTCTCTAATTTGCTTACTACCTCCATCTACCATAGCAAATGCAATAATTTTCAAATTTTGTACATCAACTATCCAATATTCTCCCACTCCAATATTTTCATATAAAATACGTTTTTCTCCTTTATCGTCTGATAGAGAGCTATTAGCAACTTCTATTACTAAGTCTGGTGCTGGATATTTTTCTAAGTCAATTATAGATGTCTCAAAAGGAATAAAATCTACATTTTTTCCTATTTTAGTTCCCGAATTACCGAATAATTAAGGTTTAAAGCTTCTTCTTTAAAGGAGAAAAAAAATCTTAAGTGTCAATCCTCCTCTTTTCAAGGAGAGGTAATTATTAATTATTAATTATTAATTATTAATTGTTTAATACTCCCTACTGCTTACTCACAA
>NZ_CEZPJD010001112.1:0-2033 GCF_983059655.1 Okeania sp. | reverse complement strand
TAGAATTTTTGAATTTATATTTAGTATCTTTTTCTCAAACAAAACTAGAAAATCATAAGTCTCTAGGCTAACATTATTTCCCGATAATTAGGAATTAAGTGAAGCAAATTTTGGTTGCAAATTAATTGATTTTTATAATTTATAACTATGTATTATAGGAATAAATTTTTTCTAAAAATAATATTCATCTTGAGTTTTATAACTAAAGAATACTATCTATAATATATCATTATATCTAAAAATTTAGACTAACACAATAAACATAAAGCTAGCACAAAAACTAGAGAATAAATGATGTATAGCTATCACTTACATCTATTAAATTTCTGACCAACTTAACAGGAATATTGCAACAGAGTTATGATAAAGACAATCAGAATTATTAAGAAATGTAAGGACTTCAATGGCAGATCGACTAATTAGAGCTACAGCAGCAGAAGGTGGCATTCGTGCTGTTGGTGTAATTACCACCCGCTTAACTGAAGAAGCAAGACAACGACATAAACTTTCTTGGGTGGCCTCCGCTGCTCTTGGCCGCACAATGGCTGCTGGACTATTATTAGCTTCTAGTATGAAAACCCCAGAATCAAGAGTCAATATTCACGTCCAAGGAAATGGTCCTCTAGGAGGAGTACTTGTAGATGCAGGACTAGATGGAACAGTAAGAGGCTATGTAGACAATCCTACAATTGAACTGTCACCAAATAAAATCGGCAAATTGGACGTAGGAAAAGCTGTAGGTAATCAAGGCTTCTTATATATAGTGAAAGATGTAGGTTATGGCTATCCATATTCCAGTACAGTAGAGCTAGTATCTGGAGAAATTGGAGATGATATTGCTAATTACTTAATTACATCAGAACAAACACCATCCGCTTTAGTGTTAGGAGTATTTGTAGATAAAGAGGGTATACAAGCAGCAGGAGGACTGTTGTTACAAGTTCTGCCCAAAGCAGCCATAGATGAAGAGTTAGTTCAAACCTTAGAATCTCGTATAGCCTCCCTATCAGGGTTTACTCCATTGCTTCGAGCTGGCAAAACATTACCAGAAATTTTGCAACAACTTTTGGGAGACATGGACTTAAATATATTTCCCGAAAGTCAGATAGTTCGTTTTCACTGTGGTTGCTCTTTTGAAAAAGTGTTAGGAGCATTAAAAATGTTTGGTGTTGATGAACTAAAAGATATGATTGAAAAAGACAGTGGTGCCCAGGCAGTCTGCGAATTTTGTGGAGAAGTATATCAAGCTAGTCAAAAAGATCTTATGCAACTAATTGAAGACTTACAACAACCATTCACAGAAATTCCAGTTGGACAACTACACAAATCATCTTCATAAGTCTATTCTAAGAATTCAGAACACATAATCTATCATTGTATTCTGAATTCATAGCTGCATAGAACTTATTTGATATCTTGGTAACAAGAATAACAGAGCTGTTAATTCGGCAGTTAAAATCAAATTTGAGAGCTAATTTTTCAGTCAAAATTGATGCTCAAGATATAGTCATTCTGAATAAGATTGGAACACTTTTTCAGCTAAAACTCTTTCAAGGTAAGAAATCCTTGTCTCAATCTTAACTGAAATGACTATAATGACTATTTGTAATTATAAATTTATTTATCTAGTATTTTTATAGATAAATGTTAAATAGGTTTTATCGGGTGCATTTCAATTTTGAATAAAGCCAAAAAATTATAGCTTTTAGGGAACAGGGAATATATTAGGAAAAAAAGTATTTTTGCAAATATGGGATGCATCCGTTTTATCTTAATTATTGAATATGGATTTTCCAGATTTGTAAGAGGATAAAAAAAGAAGATTCTTGATTTTCTTGCCTCCTTATTCCAAGAGATACTATTAAAGTTTGCGTAGCATTCCGTAGGAAAGTTTTGACCTTATGGAGCTAACTGAATAACTGAAATTACCCTTCTCTCAAATATTTGATTTTCTGCTCAGAATTCAAATATAATTATCGTACACATCAAGGTTGCATCTTTACCCAAAATAGTGTATACATAGAAACCGCAGA
>NZ_CEZPJD010001111.1:0-2047 GCF_983059655.1 Okeania sp. | reverse complement strand
AGTATTATTCCTTTCCCTGAAGCTACTTATAAAAGTTTAATTGCAGGAGCCGATCGGGCACTTTATCAAGCAAAACAAAAAGGTAGAAATCGGGTGATCCCCTATGTAGGTGATATAATTATTAACTAGCTATAGCAATCCTATTTTATTTGTGTATAAAAATCCTACTGCTTTTAGGCAACAGGCAACAGGCAACGGGCAACAGGAGGGAGTTTCAGTTTTTTTATCTACTTTTTGATTTGTCGCAACCTATTTAGGATTGCTATATAAGCTTCTTATAAGAAGATTTTACAGCAGTTTTCACACAGTAGGGAGATTGCATGGAACGTCCTGGGTTTTGGTTATGACGATGTGGTTCATCAAGAGCGAAAAGCGCTGTAATATATAGATTGTTTCAGTCAGCTTTTATAGTAAAATTTAATTCTCACTCAATTAGTAAAGCTTTTATCTAGAACTAAAAAGAAGCAATAGCTGATGGCTGTTTGCGCAGCATTCCCGAAGAAATGCTTACTATGTATCTAATGCTAACACCCATATTTTATACAAATTTAAAAAAATAATGTTATGAATAATAGGCACTATTAAAATACTTTATTATGAAATAGATGTTTGACAAAAAAAATAGTTTACAGCATCAAAAATCGTATTATACCTATTCATTCTGACTCCTGAATTATTAATTATATGAAATTTAATATTCTTTACAGACTAAAACTTAGGTCATCCAAAGCACTAGAAAATCTCAACTTCCTACAGATAGTAACGATATTTTTCATTCTATTGGGATTGTGGGTAATATTTGATTTATCTACTAATATATTGGCTGAATTTTTATGGTTTGAAGAACTTAATTATTTGTATGTCTTAATAACTAAATTACAAACTGAAACTTTATTATGGATAATTACTTTTGTAATTACATCAGTCTTCTTTTTAGCAAATCTCAGACTAGCGAGTATATTTAAGTATCCAAAAAATCAAAATCGAAAAACCGAAGTATATGAAGAAATGATGCTAATTCCACCAGTAACTCTGCCATCAAGTAAGTTGCGTATTGAACCCTCATTTAATCTGGGGTGGTTGTTATGTTTAGTATTAGGACTAATTTTATTAATAGGACTTATTCTCACCCATTATATTCAAGTATTTACTGATTATTGGCATCCTGATTTCACAGTTGCGAAAGTATCTCCACAAATTCCTTCAGCATTTAGCATAGAATCAATGTGGCAAATATTCAGTCAAATACCATCTAACTGGTGGATATTAGGATTATTTATTGTATTAGGTATTATTGTTATTATTAATCCCATATTATGGTTAAGTATATTTGCGATAGTGCTAAGTTTAATTTTTAGTTTTGTTCTTTCAAATCATTGGGGAAATATATTACAACTATTTAATAGTACTCCTTTTGCTGAAAAAGAAGATTTATTTAATATAAATATCAGTTTTTATGTTTTTCAAATTCCAGTATTACAATTATTAAATTTTTGGTTGATAGGGTTATTTTTATATGGACTGGTTGCTTGTACTCTCATCTATTTATTGTCTGGCAATAGTCTAAGTAAAGGCTATTTTCATCAATTTTCTCACCAACAACAACGACATCTTCATACTTTAGGTGGAGGTTTTATATTAACCATAGCCTATAGTTACTTTCTAGCTTGTTTTGAATTAGTTTATTCTCAGCGTGGTGTCATCTATGGTGCTGGTTACACAGATGTCAAAGTTCAGCTTCCTGCTTATATATTTTTGGCAGTTTTAGCATTATTAATTGCATTATTTTTGTTTTGGCAAGCAATTTTTTCTGTTAAAGATATTCAGCCTTATATTGAAGCCAGTCTCCGATTTCTGCGTTTGAGCCGAAGAAGGAAAAAAAAGAGAAAATTGAGTGCAAAACTATTTGCTAATAGCTATTCATTAAGAGCTATATTAACATGGTATTTAATCATAGCAGTAGTCACTGGTTGGTTATTACCAAAAATTGTACAAATAACCATGGTACAACCTAACGAAATAGACCGAGAAAGTCCATATATTAAAC
>NZ_CEZPJD010001110.1:0-2047 GCF_983059655.1 Okeania sp. | reverse complement strand
TCTTCCCCCTATTGCCTATTGCCTGTTGCCTGTTGCCTGCGCACAGCGCTATAAAAATTGACAAAATAGACAAATTATGTTTCAGACTTTAAAAGCCTTTTTACAGATAGAAAATGTATTTAAAAGTACATTGATTTTGATACATTAAATAATTTTACTTAGATGCTATAACTATTTTTCCCTGCTCTCTGTGTCCCCGTGTCTCCGCGTCTCCGTGTCCCCGTGTCTGAGGAGTTCCTTATAAGGGATAGCTGGGGCAGTAGGTGTAGGTCCCCATCTATCCATCTCTCTATCTCACCACACCCGAAAAAATCTATGGTATTATTAAAGATTGGGATAATACCTTAAAATTAAACATACCAACTATTTGGAGTAATTACAGAAACTAATCATGGCAAAAAAGAGCATGATCGAGCGTGAGAAAAAACGCAAAAAATTAGTAGAAAAATATGCTGCTAAACGTGCAGAGCTTAAACTGCAATTTGAAGAAGCAGAAGATTTAGAGGAGAAAATAGAAATCCATCGTCAAATCCAGAGATTACCTCGTAATAGTGCCCCTTCTCGCGTGCGAAATCGTTGTTGGTTAACTGGGCGTCCAAGAGGTTATTATCGAGACTTTGGACTATCTCGTAACGCAATCCGAGAAATGGCTCACGAAGGTCTCTTACCTGGAGTTGTTAAATCTAGCTGGTAGTTGAGCTACACTGAGCTTTCAGGTTAGCCGAAAGTTTTATATCTCTAACTTTAGGGGTGGGTTAAACAAATCAGTTTTTCCACCAATAAAATATGGGAAAACAAACCCCAATAACACCAAAACCACCCCTAAAAAAGGGCGTTGCTGAATACTGGGATGATTGAGACCGACACGGGGATGATAGTCGATCCTCTCTTATAAAATCATCCCACAATTATGCAATGCCTAAAAAAGTAATAGACATCTGGTGATAATCAAAAATTAAATCAATCCCATACGCATAAATCATCAATTATTTTCCCCTACTCCCTCTTTTCCGGAGAGGTCTAATAAGTGGGAATATTAAAATCTTTTATTGTCCACAACAGCGCTCTATTCCCAGACTATCCAATAACAAGTCACTAACAGCATTAGCGATCGCGAACTCTCCGTAAAAACTCTGGGAAAAATCAAAAGCTTGCATTTCTGTCACAATAGCAATTACCAATGAGCCTAAATCATTTTCTCCTTCCATACGATGGCGAACAAATATTTGAGCTGCTCTTTTAGCAATATCCTCATTAACTTTTTCTGGGATAAACTCTTGATTTAGCCATTTGTGTAAGGAAGTTCGCAACCATTCCCCCTCTTGTTGAGGGTTTTTTGCTGTTGGTAAAGTAATTGGTTTGATTGGTTCGGCCATGATTCTAAATTTTAGATTATAAATTATGAATGATAATCCGATGATGGAATATGATATTAATTCAATCATACAAGGATATGCTCAAGGCTACTTCCTCATGGCCAATGACGGAGAGAATAGTTTAGAGTGGTATGGTAGTCGTAAACGGGCTTTGATTCCTTTGGATGAAAGGTTTCGCTACCCACGGTCGCTACGTCGTATAATTAATCAAAATCGTTTTACTATTGCTGTTAATCGGGACTTTGAGGCAGTAGTAGAAGGTTGTGCGGATAGAGATACAACTTGGATTTCTGGGGAACTAAAACAGATTTACAAAGCACTGAATTTAGCAGGTTGGGCATATAGTTTTGAGACTTGGCAAGAAAATAAACTTGCTGGTGGAATTTTGGGTGTTGTAATTGGTGGTGGTTTTATTGGGGAGTCAATGTTTTTCAACATACCAGATGGATCGAAGGTGGCGATGGTAAAGTTAGTGGAGCGACTACGGGAGAGAGAATTTGTATTTTTTGACGCTCAGATGAATAACCCTCATTTAGAAAGATTTGGAGCTTATACTATTAGTGACAAAAAGTATAAAGCACTTTTGAAATTGGCGTTAAGTCGTCGATGTAGTTTGATTTAGTTTATCTAATAGACATCTCCAGAAAAGAGGGAACAGGGAACAGGGAACA
>NZ_CEZPJD010001109.1:0-2047 GCF_983059655.1 Okeania sp. | reverse complement strand
CCTAAAAATTGCCAATATCTCACAACTCAAATCATATTGCTATATTAAAAAAGAGAAAAATTAATTTAACTGTTAATAGGAAAAATTATAACCAAAAACATCAATATACAATCAGGGCTTACGAACTGATAATATATATAGGGTTTTGTTGTGTTAAGTTAACGATAATACACCCTACCAATAGCGTTTATGCATAAGTCCTAATATAAGATTTTTCAATTTTATTTTAGGTAAAAATTCATCTAAAAAAAGAGGATTATTATTAATAATTGAATGAAGCTCAATAATGAATAATTTTACTCAAAGCGATAATAAATCAAAACTATTCCACATATTTCAAGAGTTTATTTTAAAATTAATTACGATTGATTATTAATTTTTAGGGAGTAATTTATATCAGTTAAATCTACATAATAATATGTATTTTATTTAAACTATTTATCTTAATTAAGAAATCACAAAAAAACTGATTCCATTCTGTTTTTTGCCTTCAACACCATCACAATAATTTTAAACATTTCCTCAATTATTTTGAAAAGCAATTATTGACCCACAAATCTAAAAATATTGATTAGATACAGTAAGAAGTATTAGGGATCGACCGTTTTTCGGTAACAGCTTAAGTGATATTTGTCAATAACCTTGAGCTTAAATATTAAAATAAGTCTAAAGTCTAAATTCTACATAACTACATTATCTAGCAACGTCACTTCTATAACTCAGTCCAATATGTTGACGGTTTGAGAAATATACGTCAAACTTAACAAATAACTAACGTAATTGCTTCTAATTATATTAACTTTTGTTAAACGATGACTCGTAATCTATCAATTAGTAAAAATTGATTTAGATTAAAAAAAAGTCATTTAACTAAGAAGCAATTTCAGCAGACATCACTTTCAAACAATTGGTGTCAGCATATAGTCCTACAACTGTTGTTCATAATACTTAGCTATGAACATGGAAACTTTAGGTGCGACTCGTTCCTATTAAGAGCCTCTAGAAACTAGAGGGGTATGAATAGGGTCTAACGAGGCCACGGAGGAAGAGCCTGTATAAATCATAGCTACACGAGGCCACCAAAGAAGAGCCTGTTGGATAACTGGGTTACAGATGCTGGTGAAAATCCAGCCCGCTAAGGGAAAGCGGACTCCCGACCTGGCCACACCGAGCTAGAACTTTTCCACTAGCAGAGTGAAGCTGGCATCAGGCCCCAACCAGAGCTAAGGGTGATAGGCACACTGGGGGTAATGGGGAGACGGCATGGGTACATTACGGAATGTCCTAAAAAAACGTCTCAGTTCACGGCAAGGAGTCACCCAAAAGTCTCCTGACTGCGCACGGCAAATCTCCGCGTCGATATCTAAAGGTCAGGCGCTCCCCTGGAGACCGTGCAGGCGAATTGGATAACCCTAAACCGTCAGAACAATCTGTAATTCGGAACGAGGAAAAACGTTGAGAGAGTCTCTAGGAAAGGTCGAAATCTAGAGTAGGTGGGAAAACACGGAAACCTCTCCAACGGGTAGGATGCAAGCGCAAATTGCTTGCAGGGTAATCAGCGTAGTGAAATTTAATAAGAGAGTACGCTTAGACACATGAGCAATCATAGTGAAGTCTGGAGCAACCAAAATTGGAAGAAATTCCAGAAAAATTTGTTCCGCCTCCAAAAACGAATCTACAAAGCCATGCAGAATGGAGACACCCGTAAGGTAAAAAGTCTTCAACGTTTGGTGCTGAAATCTCATGCTGCAAGGATGCTAGCTGTAAGACAAATCTCTCAGCTTAATTCTGGGAAGAAAACTTGCGGAGTAGATGGTATTAAGTCCTTAAAATTTGAACAAAGGCTTGACCTAGCAGAAACGCTAAAAGAAGCAAACAACTGGGAACATAAAGGACTTAGAGAAGTTAAAATCCCTAAGAAAAACGGGAAGATTAGAACTCTAAAAATACCAACCATCGCAGATAGGGCATGGCAATGTCTTGTTAAATATGCCTTAGAACCCGCTCACGAGGTAACATTCCACGCCCGAAGTTACGGCTTCAGACC
>NZ_CEZPJD010001108.1:0-2049 GCF_983059655.1 Okeania sp. | reverse complement strand
ATCGTAATATTGGTCATTTCAGTTATCAGTTATCAGTTATCAGTTAGCCTCCTATTCGGAGGAACTTCGTTATCAGTACCGACCGCTGTTTGCGCAGCATTGCCTAGGAAAGCCAGAATTAAGAAAATAATCAAGTTTACTTTCTTTTGGTCATTGGATATGGCAAGGTTTTTTCGCCATTCAATTCTACGGGAAGCTTTGAAGTTCGACTGCTTTCTTGGTCGATTGGATATGGCGAGGAGACCCGCTCTTGACAGAGCCACTCCGCTTTATATGTTGCGGAGCAAAACGCCATCCCACCCTACGGGAAGCTACGCTAACAACCGCTTTTCATTCCCTTAAAAGGGAGGCTTGAGATCTATTTTTTTTGTCATGATGGTGTGTTATTTTCTTCGATTGCGCTAGTTTCCAAAGTGGGATTATCTTTTGCCAACTTCATCACACCCACCAACATCAAAGCTTGAATTGAAAAGCCAATTACAATTGCGGTTAAGATAACTGCCTGGGGAACGGGGTCGGAATAAGCAACATTTTTAGTTTCGTCGGCAATTGGTGTAAACAAACCATCCAGCGATGCTACTAGCACATAATAGGCAATAACTCCCGTACTCATAATATCCATTGAGACGATTTTCATCACCAGATTTTTCTTAAAGATAATGCCGAAAAATCCACATAATATGGTAAAAAATATGCAAGCTTCTAACATGAAAATTAACTAATTAATTGTTTTTTTTGCAAAAATTTAATGTTTAAATTACAAAAAATTAAGGATAAAATATCCATAATTCAGGTAATATAAGAATGAATTTCACAAACAATCAAAGACTTATGCCAGTTGAAATTAACTGACTAAATTGACTGAACATGAGTATATTTTACAATTGCATAAAATAATAGATGAGAAAACTTCAGATTAAAGTCATCTCTTCTGTAGTCAATACATAATTAATTTTTATTTCCCTGGTTAACTACTCTTTTTTGTTTTTAAGTTATCTAAAATTTATAGCAATTTGGACTCAATGAAGTACAGAGTTCTTAGATGTTCAGGGAATTGTTGAACTAATTAAGATTAAGCTGTACTAAATTAACTACCAATATGCTATACATTATTAAACATGAAATTGGGTCAAAAGAGAAGAGGCGTTTTAATATTAGTTCTGATACCTGGTTAGATTAAGTATTAATTCTGCTATGGGTGCTTAAGAAAAATAATCATGATTTTTATAGTGCTTGGTTAAAATTGGCCAGGTTAGTATCGATCAGTTCAATCAATTATAAATTTTCCCATCTAGCTTTTACAACTTGATGCATAAAGAAAAAAGCTGCCTTTACTTGGTTGGCCATAAGTTTACTCTTCTGATTATAATTAGTTTTGATAATTAACTAATACCAGTTTGAAAAAAGAATTTTATAAATATAGCAATCCTAAATAGGTTGCGACAAATAAAAAAGTAGATAAAAAAACTAAAACTCTTACCTGTTCCCTGTTCCCTGTTCCCTGTTCCCTAAAAAGCAGTAAGATTTTTGACACGAAGAAAATAGGATTGCTATATAGTAAAGCTATGGAGTTAAATTATTTTAATATTTATATTGACTAAAACATATAGATTTGATTTCTCCTGACTACTGACTATTGTACGTCGCCAATTAGACCCATCCCTTAAATAACTACTAAAAACACCTTAAGTAGGTCTTGCTGATTCAATATCGCGCGCATTGATTGATATTGGTTTTAGCAATTTATGTCTATTAAAAGTATTAGTTTTTGAGTTGTGAAGATTTAAAAAGTGAGGATTTTAGGGTCGCTATGGCAGAAAAATAACTTTGACTATGATGAATGGCCACTGACTTTATAATTCCCATTTATTCTACCTCTTAACTACTCCCTACTGCCTACAAAGAGCAAAAAGACTTTATGAGCCCAAACCCTAATTTAAAGCAGATTCCACCTTATGTGAGGTATAGACATCGCAGGTAAAATGCCCACAATTGTATCATTTAATTTTTAATATTTGTACTCCATATACTTAGAATCTGCTATGTTTT
>NZ_CEZPJD010001107.1:0-2054 GCF_983059655.1 Okeania sp. | reverse complement strand
AATTTTACCTAGACTGGGGCAAAGAAAAAGTTGCTGCTGGCTATATGCAAGAAGCTTACTACTGCTACGCCCGTTGGGGCGCAAAAGCCAAAACTGATGATTTAGAAAAACGTTATCCCATCCTCCTCAGCTCCATTCTTGAACGGCAAAAACTCTGTTCCCTCAACAGTAACACGATCGCAACTCTAACGATAGGAACAATTTCCAACACCACAACAGGTACAGGAGAAATATTAGACTTAGCTACTCTAATGAAAGCGTCTCGCACCCTTTCACAGGATATATCTTTAGAAGGAGCGATCGCTAATTTAATGCAAGTAGTTATGGAAAATGCTGGTGCAGAAAATGTAGCTTTGATGCTATTTCAAAAACAAATCTTAATGCTCACAGCTCTTCTTACTTCCAAGGGTGTTTGCCAATTAGATCCCATTCCAGTAGAAGCCAGTCATTCAATACCCTTGAGTATTATCAATCAAGTTAAGCACAACAAAAAGCCTCTAGTTATTTATAATGCCAGTGATGAAACTGCTTATTCAGGAGATACTTATATCCAAAAGCACCAACCTCAGTCTGTTTTATGCCTACCGTTATTAGACCGCAGTCAAATGATTGGTATTCTTTATCTAGAAAACAATCAAGTGACAGGAGTGTTTACCAGCGAGCGAGTGGAAATTCTCAATTTACTTTGTTCTCAAGCTGCTATATCTTTAGAAAATGCCTTATTGTACCAACAAGCTCAACAAGCACTGGCCGATCTGCAACAAGCACAGTTGCAATTGGTACAAAAGGAGAAAATGGCAGCATTAGGAGACCTCATGGCAGGAGTTGCTCATGAAATTAATAACCCCCTCGGTTTTATGGGAGGTAATGTCAGTATTATTCAAGACTATCTAGCTGATGTCTTTGCCATTATTCAGTATTATCAACAAGAGTTACCGCACCCCAGTCCCGAATTCACTGAAAAAATAGAGGAACTAGAACTGGAATTTCTCATGGAAGACTTTCCCAAAACTATTGCATCTATGGAAACAGGGATAAAACGCATTGGTGAAATCAGCAACTCTTTACGAATTTTTACTCGCACCGATACCGAAACTAAAAGCAGTCTCGATCTGCATGATGGCTTGGACAGTACTCTGTTAATCTTGAAATATCGCCTCAAAGCTAATAAAAATAGACCAGGAATTGAGACGGTCAAAAATTATGGAGATTTGCCCAAAATCGAATGTTATCCAGGGCAATTAAATCAAGTATTTATGAATATTTTAGCTAATGCCATTGACGCATTAGACGAAGCAAGTGAAGGCAAAACTTACGCTGAAATTAAAGCCAATAATAATTGCATTACTATTAGTACGAAATTAAGTACCGATAAAAATATGGCAGTGGTGGAAATTGCCGATAATGGTCTAGGAATGAGCGAAAAAGTACGTTCAAAAATATTTGAACAGGGGTTTACAACTAAAGGAGTGGGGAAAGGAACAGGGTTAGGCATGGCGATTTCCCGACAAATTATTGTAGAAAAACATGGCGGGAAAATAACTTGTAGATCGGAATTAAAGAAAGGTACAGAATTTGCGATTTTCCTCCCTTTAACCTAACTAGAAATATTGTATATAGCCACGGGCTAGGAAACAGGGAAAAGTAGATTCTGAAAGATTTCCAGGATTTATAGATGTCAAACGCCAATATGCGTAGTGCTATACTTGAGACAGAAAGCTATTTATAATCAAATACTGAAAGCAACCATTAAAATTCAATACTAAAAATTTACCGAAAAATTAAAGAATGTTATGAATAGTTTGGTCAAAAAAAATGGTTAAAGTCAGATGTATATTTAGCACTTGGAGAATTATGTCATGGTCAAAAATGAGAATAACAGTTCAATCTAGCTGACTACTGGCTACTGACTATTGGCTACTAGAAATAGTTCCAGTATTTGTAGCAAACATTGATCGTAAGCATTCAGCCGTCAGCGCTTCAGCGCTTCAGCTATTGTTTTTAGTGAGCGATCAAAGCAATATTTAATTAGGCCTTGCTTATGGAAGTCTTTT
>NZ_CEZPJD010001106.1:0-2073 GCF_983059655.1 Okeania sp. | reverse complement strand
AAGTTAAGACACGGCCGATAATTTGTTTTTCTAACCAGGGGGTATTGGCGGAACGAGATTTTAAGGTTTGTTTATCTACTTGCCAAGTTTTTTGAGGGGCAAATAGGGTAATATCTGCTCCTTTATTAGTATTAGGAACAATAGCTCCTAAATTTACTCCTAAACATTTTGCTGGATTGGTACTCAAAACTCTCCATAAATCCATTGCTGATAATTCTTGTGTTTCTACCAGATTTTGCCATAGTAAAGGTAATGCTATTTCTAGTCCTATAGCTCCAGTGGGTGCTTCAGAAAAAGCTACAGTTTTTTCTTCATAACTGTAGGGAGTATGGTCAATAGCAACAACATCCAAAACTCCATCCTTAATACCTTCAATCAATGCCAAGCGATCGCTAATATTTCCCAAAGGAGGGTCTAAACGTAAATTTGGGTCGTAGGGAAGGAAGGGAGAATTTAAAGTATACTTTCCGTCAATAGCTTGAGTATCTAATAATAGGTGCATCCAAGTAGTACTAGCAGTAATAGGCAAACCTCTACTTTTAGCAACTCTAATCAATTCCACACTCCGAGCAGTGGAAACCCGCATAATATGGACAGGAGTACCAATAGCATCTATTAATTCCAACACAGCAGCTAAAGCGGAAGTTTCAGCCATAGTGGGAACTCCAGGCAAACCCAAACGAATAGAATCATACCCTTCTCGCATTACCCCTTTACCTGCCAACCTAGAATTATTGCAACATAAAGCTAGAGGTTTATTCAAAGGTTTGAGATATTCCAAGACTCGTCGTAACAAACCAAGATTTTGTAGAGGCAAACCATCTGCAAACCCCACAACTCCCGTTGCTGCCAACTCTCCCAACTCGGTCATTTGCTCCCCTTGTAAACCCTGGGTAATAGCACCCCAATAATAAAAGATAGGAGTAGGAGCATAATTTTTGGCTAAATTTTGCAATCTGGCCAAACCAGCAGGATTATCTACAGGTGGAAAAGTATCGGGCAAAATAGCTAATCTAGTAAAACCCCCTGCTGTAGCTGCTTGAATTAAAGACTCTATAGTTTCTCGTTCCTCAAACCCTGGTTCGCCACTATGAGAATATAAGTCTACTAAACCAGGGCCTAAAATTAGTCCATGGGAATTTTGAATTTCTGTTTTAGTGGGGAATTCAGAAATTTGTGTCTCGACTGCTGCGATTTTACTATCAATGATTAATACATCAGCAATTCTGTCTGTATTGGAAACTGGGTCTAATATTCGGATTTGTTGAAATAATTTGCTGTTCATCTGAGGAAGGTTGTCGGTGCCATACCAAGGGTGAAAAAAGAATGTTTTTGAATCATAGGTTTTCTGACCACCATGAGAATCTTTCACCCAACCGATAGTTGTACTGCCGACGCAAAAATTCCAACCACATTTCTATGGTAGCTATTTGTTCCTTATTGGGCCTTAATTTATATTGGTAGGCAGTCCGCATGGTGGAAAATTTCCAGGGTTATTGCAAGATAATCATACAAGTTTTTCAACTAGGGCAAAAGCTTCTGCTGGGATAGCATGCAAATTTAATGGGCACATCGAGCCTACTCAATTGGCCACCGATTCATCTCACACTCTTCTTAAAAATTATGGTGTGAGGCTCAAGGGCGGTCTAGCTAAATTGTATAGCGCTATAGTTTTTGCTCAAAATCTCAGAGATGAAATATAGTCTGAGAAAGTCCGTTGACATCCTCCCGACGCTGCTCTTACGAGACAGCCCGGGATTCCCTAGCATTGCTGTTAGGGGCTTTCTGCTTCATAGCACCTGCCTTCGGTGGATTTACTCCCTTCGGGTCTTACAGTCGCTCCACAGACTGACACTGCGAGTCCCGCAGCCAAAATATTTATACTTGCATTGATATCGCGGTCATGGTGACTACCAAATTCTTGGCAATCCCACTCTCTAATATTTAAAGGTAACTTTTCCACTACATGACCACAATTAGAACAACGTTTAGAACTGGGAAAATATCTGTCAATCTTGATTACAGCGCTTTTCATTTGAGTAGACCACAAAATTATTTTTGGCACTTAGAGTA
>NZ_CEZPJD010001105.1:0-2076 GCF_983059655.1 Okeania sp. | reverse complement strand
CCCCAACACATACTATCTAAAATCAATAGAGTTTTTGATAGAACTTTTCAAGTAAGAATAGATTCTCGTTGGCAGTCTATAAATGAGCTGAAACCAGTTTTGATGAATATTTTAGATTCAGAAAACCAAGAACCTACAAAAACTGAAATTTTATTTGAAGAGATTAAATACAAAGTATCAATTAATGCAGAAAAGAAGTTATTTCAAGATATTACAAAAAAAATCATTAGAAAAGTTTTTAAATTTGTGGAGGATATAACTAGGGAACTTGGTTATGATTTTTCTATTTTTAAAGAAAGAGAAGTAACTTTGGCCTCTTTAATTATAAATATAAATTGGGACTGGAAAGATTTGACATTTTCATATTTAGAAGGAGGGGCTAGTATATCCTATCGTTATTCCGATCTAATATTTCATCCAATATTTTTAGGATATGTAACAGGAAATGAAATTGTTTTACTAGCAATTAAACATATTTTAGTGAAGCACAATGGAAAAATAATTGAAAATTTTTCTGATGAACATAAGATTGAATTACTACGAATTCCTTTAATTATTGAACCTGATTTTACTGATTTTGATGAACGTCTCAAAGATTTCTATGCAGAAGGGATTAATCGTATAATGTGAGCTATATCATATCCGCTATAATTTGTGTAAACCTAAGCGTTAATATCTAGAGGAAATTTCAGTTTTTTTCAGACTTTTAAGCCTTTCTCTCTCTTCCTTCTTCCTTACCCTTACCTGATAATACCAATACTACCGGACTTGATATTACTAGAAAAATTAATCAATAAAAATTATTATGTTTGAACAAAAAATAGTTTTGTTGATTGTGCTTTTAGTAGGAATTATAGCAAGTATTTTTATGAGTGTCGGCAAAAAAAATGGGAGTATAAATATGTTAGTAATTGGTATTATATTAATGGTTTTAGATATTATTTACTTCCTAGCTTATGCCTATGAAATATTCAAAAAAATCTTACAAAATTTACAAAGTAGTAGCAGAACGAAATCATAATACTTTTTCTACAGTGTCTACAACTACAATAGATGATTTCGAGTAAGAGTTTAGCATCCTCTACTGGCAACTAAATTGAAGTGAGGTTATTCAACCTGATTTAATTTTATATCAATCGATAAATCAATGATATTGAGATTTTTAAATAAAGTTGAACTTGTTTAACACTATTGGGAAATAGAAGCTCCCTAATACCAATTACTATGGATTAATGCTTAACTTAAGTAGCACTTCAATTATTAAGTAATTAACAGTATAGTTTTTTCATTTGAAATACGGAAACATAGTCCTATTAAAAGGGTAAAAGATATGGAGGTAGCAGGAAAAATTAAATAATTGATAATGGATAATTGATAATTATATCTCCCTAGATGATTGAATAAAAGGAAAATATTTTCTTGTTTATCCTTTAAAGGAGAGTATTTTTACCTTAATTATCAAGACAGAGAAAACAGCATTAAATAGTAGTTTCCCACAATAATGAATGGATACTCAAGACAGTATTTTTTGATTAGAAAAAAACTCAATCTAGATTTACATATCATTTGAAAATACTATAGCTTTATCATCTTGCTAATAATTAGCACCCTGCTTAGCATTAATTATTCTGATGTTTACTTCTCCCCCACTCCCCTACTCCCTCACTCCTCGACTCCCCTACTGCCTCACTCCCCCACTCCCCTGCTCAAGATACGGGTTGAAAAGTTTCTGAGAAATGATATAACAGAGGATTGAATAAAAGGAAAATATTTTCTTGTTTATCCTTTAAAGGAGAGTATTTTTACCTTAATTATCAAGACAGAGAAAACAGCATTAAATAGTAGTTTCCCACAATAATGAATGGATACTCAAGACAGTATTTTTTGATTAGAAAAAAACTCAATCTAGATTTACATATCATTTGAAAATACTATAGCTTTATCATCTTGTTGATAATTAGCACGCTGGTTAGCATGAATTATTCTGATGTTTACCTCTCCTCCACTCCTCTACTCCCCCACTCAAGATACGGGTTGAAAAGTTTTTGAGAAATGATATAACACCAGAAAAATAAA
>NZ_CEZPJD010001104.1:0-2077 GCF_983059655.1 Okeania sp. | reverse complement strand
GAGCTGATTTTTATGCGGCTATTGGTTTGAATGCTCGTGATTATGATAAGTATGTCATTGAGAAGACTAATGAAACTTCAGGACGTGTTTTTCCAGTAATTTTGGATGTAGAAGATCCTCAGTTTTATGAAAGACTAGAAGTTTGTATTAAGAATAATGAAAAGTTAACAGCGATCGCTAATTCTAATAATTCAGGTGTTGTGAAGCTTTTCCAGAAGTTACCTCTTTATCTGTCTAATGGTTGGCAATTCCTGAAACTATATTTTATGAAGCCAATTGAAACTGCTACTATGCAAACTTCTGTTCGTTAAAGACGTCTTTAATAGTTAATTTCGCTTGATAGCCTTGGAAATATCACAAGGCTATTTTTTTTATTTATTTGATTATATAATATAATTTTCATTGTTTTCGGAGTAATACAGCGCTTGCCGTTGTTATATCATGTCTGGTACTATCGGTCTTGTATAGCAAAGGTAAGGAAGAAGGAAGAAGGAAAGAGGGAGGAAAGCTATTGAGCAAGAAAAAAAGCTAAATTTCCTGTAGATCTTCACCCTTGGGTTTACATAAACGATATAAATGGACATGATATTATACCAAGCGTGATAAATGTTTGTTACAAATGGTAGGGACGTTGCATGCAACGTCCGTACTAAAGAAGGAAGAGGGAAGAAGGAAGAAGGGGTAAATATTGAAAAAAAGGAAAAAAAGATAGATATAACTATCTTAAATGAACTGGAGCAGTTATTTTTAAGCATATCCGATCGAGATCTACCTTTTTGTAGCATTCTTTTTTAAAATTGGTATTATAAGGTACACCAATCGCGGGCAAGATGCCCGCACTACAATATTTTGATCATTTACCCTGTACCTCATTGGCCCGAAATATGCTGTATAATTTAGGTTAATTTGTGACATGAGTTCATTTTAAGCAATTTTCCCCCTTCACTTTTTTTTACTCTTGGCTTTTAGGCTTGAATTTAGTGTCATTGACTAAAACAACACCTGCCATAATCGTACCTCCTCCAACAATAGATAAAAGAGCAGGTTTTTCGTCTAACCATAGCCAACCAACAATGATTGCAACAACTGGAACTAAATATAGAAAGCTAGATGCTCGTGCAGTTGAAAAGTTAGCTAAAGCATAAGTCCAAGCAATGTAGGCACAAGCGGCTGGAAACATCCCTAAATAGGCAATAGTTAAACTTACCTCTAGAGAAGAAGGAATTTTGAGAAAGAATAACATAGGTAATGTCCCTCCCCAAAGCGTATAACAAGCAAGTTCCAGGGGAGAATATTTACTGAAAAAAGGACGCTGGAGAATGTAGTAGAGGCTTTGGGAAAAGGCTGCTATCAGAATTAGTACTGATGAAAAAGCAAAACTGAAGTCATTACCTTGACCAATAACAATTAGTGACACACCACTAAAGCCAACCAACATTCCTAGCCAACTTCGTCGTGACAGCGATTCACCCAAAAACGCTGCTGCTAGCAAAGCTGCCATACAAGGACTGGAGGCATTTAAGAGACTTGCAGTTCCAGCAGGAATCGTCAGCTGTCCCCAGGACAGTAAAAGATGATATACTGAAATGCCAAGGATACCCTGAGCTAGTAGGAGAGGAATGTCCTTGGTATCCGGCCTGCGAATTTGCTTTGAGAGTAAAGCAAATATCAATAAGACTGAAGATGCAATAAAGAATCTCAAAGCCACTAAATTAAGAGGATCAAACCTTTGAACAGCATAGCGAACGCCGGGAAAGGCAGATCCCCAAAATAAAACAGCAATAATAATCCCGACTAAACCAATAGAAATATTGAGTTTTTTCATAGAGATTTACAGAATTTTGATAGTCATACAATGAGTAATATCATGTCTGGATAATAGCGCGATAAAAAAACTTTCTCCTTTTTTATTTGAAGCTCTTGCTTTCCTACGGAATGCTACGCAAACAGCTAGAGGTGCTGATAACTGATAGCTGATAACTGAAATTACACCCACAACCTACCAACTATCCTTAATTTAAAGACTCTAAAAAAGTCTGAACTTGACCATCTGGTCTCAAAACCAATCGAATTTTAG
>NZ_CEZPJD010001103.1:0-2078 GCF_983059655.1 Okeania sp. | reverse complement strand
ATGTGACGCTTTGTATCAGTTTTATGAAGCAGTATGAACAATTTGTGAAGTACCTGACACCAAGGCTATTGCTTATGGTGCATGCTTCCTCCTTCATTGAAAATTGCCTCTACCAAGTCCATACATGAAGAGCGTGGATCTTCAACCAAAGTTGAGATAACAAATATCTGAACTTCCCCAGTACAAATGTACTTTACTATTCCCTACTCCCTAGCGCGTAGCGCTATAAAACCAACTGTACCGAAACAGATAAATCGACTAGGCCATCTGGCCAATCTTAAATTTAGTAGGTGGTGTAAATATTCTATATATTGTTTCCAGGTAACTTTACTTTCTCCTTCTAGACGTTCATTAAATATATAGCCCACCTCTCTCACCCAATGAATAGTGCCTCGGCCCAAAACTTCAATCAAAATTTTGTACCCTACTGGCCGAAGAATTTTTTCTGCGATCGCCTTTCGACGGACCATAAAATACCCACTCATGGGGTCTGAAACTCGCCCTACGACTCCGGGTAAAATAATCAACCCCAAAACTTGAGCGCCACGAGACAAGAATCTTCTCATAATATTCCACTCACTGACACCTCCATCCTCAAAGTGACGACTAGCTACTGCTAAGTCAGCACCTTGCTCCATTTTTGTCAATAGTTTTAAGAGGGTTTCTGGAGGATGTTGTAAGTCTGCATCTATTACTCCTAATATTTCTCCTTTTGCTACTTGCCAACCACGAATAACTGCAGTAGAAAGTCCTCTTTCTTTTTCTCTACGCATTACCTGGAGTTGAGGATATTCTGGTGTCATACTCTGAGCTGTCTCCCAAGTTAAGTCGGGACTATTGTCATCTACCACAATTAATTCATAAGCATTGGGAATTTGAGCATCTAGTAACTGAGTTAGTCTTTGGACAATCTTTGGGATATTTTTACTTTCTTTAAATGTGGGAATCACCAGAGAAAGTTTTATTTCTGGACTATCTGGTTTTATAGTATTTTTTACTACAGCAGGAACTTGTAATAAACCTGTTGGTACTGTTAGTAGTAAATTTGGTTTAGTTGCACTCATTATCAATTTTCTCTATCTGAGGTATTAGTTAATTTTGTATTTAACAGAAGTCAGAATATGGTCAGGTTTATGTTTATATCAAGTTGCCAATTATTACTTACTGTACTTTATTGATTTAATCTGTTAGTGTATCTCTTTACTTTAGTTATGAAGGAAATATTGAGACTATTTTTACTTTTTTTTTATGTATAAATTTTCTCTTCCATAGAATATGATATTTTTGAAAATAAATAAAAAATATTAAGTATTTACCAATATTTTTTGCTTTTGAATCTGTATTGTTAATTATCATCAATTAACTTGATTTTACCAATTTTAAGAAAGTCAAATATTTGATTGATTTGATGTTGTTCTTCGTCTGTTATATGTTTACCACATAATATTGCTGAAGTAAGTTGTAGGTGTTCCCGGCGACTAAGTTTACCTGATGTAATAACTCGGTTAACCATTTGATTAATTGTCACATTTGGTTGATTTTGCTCGCTCCATAACATAATCTTTTATCTCCTATATATACCTTGGTCTGTTTACCTAAATTTACCTCTTGTCGTTGTCCTTGGTTCCACCTAAAAACTATCGTACCAATTTGATGTTTAATACAGTGGTTAATAAGCAACCTTGCAGCTTTGTTAACTGGATATCTCATCTGACGGTTACGTTTTTCTGTAACTTGGGCTAATTGCTCATCCCAATAACCCTGGGGCTACCTTCTTTGAGGGTGGAAACCCGTTTGTTATACCACTGGTTAAGGCTTTTAACCCTGCACCCATAAATAATCAAGCTAGTACTAACGTTAGAAACACAACTTAACTAATTATTAATTCCGGGTTCTATAAAGACGTTTTTAGGGTTTAATTCTTCTTGAACTACAATTTTTTTCTTGTAGACAAATTCTACATAAAAACATCTATTACATGGTAGTATCCGCAATTCTTTGATATCTACTAACTGTAGATTAGATGGAATTTAAAAAGCTATCTAATTTCAACCATCGTTTTACGGTTGTTCCCAGAG
>NZ_CEZPJD010001102.1:0-2080 GCF_983059655.1 Okeania sp. | reverse complement strand
GCGAAGCAACATCTGGCTTCCCATCCTTCAAAAGCGCAGCATCCTCTGGCTTCCCATTCTTTAAAAGCGCAGCATCCTCTGGCTTCCCCCGATCCTGCGGGGGACGGGAGGGGGATTCCAAGGGGGACTAGAGCAAGTAAATTGACTCTTGTTCCCCCAAAGTTGCTATCCATCTTTCCCGATCAATTGTGGTAGACAGTTGTCAAAAATTACAATATAATACAAGTAATACAAAAAAATGGACTCAGATGGCACGACTAAATCAAATTATTGCGATTGAAAAAGGAATCAAAAGTCGGTCAGTGCAGGAACTAGCAGAAGCTCAAAAAGCTTTGCAGAAACCCGCTTTACTTTCCGGCATTTCTCGAACTTATCGCCCCAAGGATGAGGAGGGAGAACAACTCCCACCAGAGTCGAAAAGGGTAGAGGTTAAAGCAGAAGAGATTATCCGCAAAACCGCCGAGGTATTAACTAAGTTGTTTGATGTGACGGCAACTAAAGATTGGACAAACTGTACTGCCCGCGCTGATGTGGTAGTGGATGGTCAAACATTGTTGACTCAAGCTCCAGTTAGTTATCTACTGTTTCTAGAAAAGCAGTTTGCAGACTTACGCTCTTTTATTAAAAAATTGCCTGTTTTAGATGCAGCAGATACTTGGACATTTGACGAATCTTCGGACTGTTGGGCAACCGAACCAGTCCAAACGTTGCGAACTTTCAAAACTCCTCGTAACCACGTTAAGGCCGAAGCAACTGAACATCACCCCGCACAAGTGGAGGTTTATTACGAAGATGTAACTATTGGCTATTGGCGAACGGTAAAATTTTCTGGTGCTTTGCCCGCACGTCAGATTAATGAAATGTTGGAAAAGTTAGAAAAGCTTTCCCAAGCTGTTAAGTTTGCTCGTGAAGAATCCCCACGTTATTTCGTCGCTGCCAGTGATGGCCACAACTTTGACACCAGTATTCGTGATGTCCTGTTTTAATATCAGTGCTTCCGCACTTTGGACAAGTCAAAATTTTAGAAAGGCTAAAAATTTTCTTCATCCATTTCGATATAAGGGCGAACATGATACTCCAGATTCTTTGATAAAAAATTTTCAATATCTTTAACGCAAAGTCTGTGACGTTTCATTTCTCTCAACAGTCTTCTATCCCTTTCCCTTAAAGAATTTGCTATGCTTGTTAAGTTGCCTGCACTTTCCTTAATCTGGTATTCCATTCCTCCGATATACCTAAAAACTGCCCAACTAGCAATAATTACAGCAGCAAAAGTAGCTATCATGCCAATAGTGACAACTGTTTCTGGAGCCATTTTTTAAGATTTTATTGATAACTTTACATAACGTTAATTTATTTCAAAAATACACTTCAAATATTTTTGTCTAAACTCTATTCGTCAAGAAAAAATAATTCTATTTCACTGTCATCCTACATATTCCCAGACAGACAAAGTTATTTCACTCATTCTTGTAGGAATAATAAACTTTAAAGAATAACTAACCTCTGTAGGTAATTGAATTAAAGTTTTGTTGTTGATTTTGAGATTTTGGTTATAGGCAATAACATTTAAATATATTGAGTCTTTGATTTGTGCCATTTTTCTAATTTAATTTTATGCTGACAAGGTTTTGCTATCAATAACAGAATTATCTACTCCCAAAAGGTAAACATTACATGGTTTAGCGGTAGACTGAATTTCATTGTCTATCGTTTTCCAAAGTAAATTAATTTCTTTCATGTTGGCACGGCTTTGTTGCATGAATGTTGCGATCGCGACTTCTCCCCATAAGAGAAGTTAATTAGAATTCTACTTTGTAGCTTTCTGGCTTACAATCCTGTATCATGCGATTAAGTATGGCACATTGTATGAACAACTCTATCGCTTGATTGCTGAATTTCCTTCGTCGCAACTTACCCCCAAATATTACTTTCAACCTAAACATAGTAGTTTCTGACAGAGAACGTCGATGGTATCCACTCTCACGTTTCCACTTTTTACGTCCTACTCATGCGTTTCTCTCTAGCGCTCCCAGAAATCAATCTAATTGAAACTTCTCTGTGAACTAAGTCTGCCGTA
>NZ_CEZPJD010001101.1:0-2089 GCF_983059655.1 Okeania sp. | reverse complement strand
CACAATGATTGGGTTTGTGCCCTTATTGTTAGGAGGTGGTAGTTTTTGGCCTCCTCTAGCTGTGGCGATCGCTGGTGGTGTTGGTGGTTCGACTCTTGTTGCTCTCTATCTGGTTCCATGTTGTTATTTACTTTTGGTTAATTTTGGTAGAAATAGATAAATCCTGAATTAACAGGTCTATTTTCTCTTGAGAAACGTGCTGCATGACAACAACATGAGCTAAATTATCTTGGGTAGCTAACTGCCATTTCCAACAAATTTCTTTGGGAGGTTTATCAAAAACTACTGTAATAGAAAAGTCATTTAGCATGGGATTATAGCCAATTATTTGTAGACGCTTATACAAATAACGAGCATTTTCTATGCTAGTTGAAACCTCTTGAGCAAACTGTTTTCTTCTCTTGAAGATAGCGTACCACAGGAATAGAACCGCTAACCCATTACGAGAACCAGTAATAGTCGTATCTTTGAGACCAAGACCAACATATTCAATCTCTCTATCCATATTTTCTACTAAACTTTTCCGAGTCATTACTACTCCATAAGGAATAGGACTTCCCAGAAATTTGTGACCACTGATGGCAATACTGCCAATAGGATAATCTTGAAAACTAATTTTTGGTGCTCCTTCTATGAAAGGAAGCAACATCCCACCCAAAGCAGCATCACAGTGAATATGGAAAGGAATATTGAGCTTCTCCAAAATTTCCACAGCTCGATCTATTCTATCTACTGCTCCTTTCATAGTTGTTCCCAAGTTGAGATTGAGAATCACACTATGCTCTTTTCTTTTTGATATTTCTTGTTCGAGATGTTCATAATTAATTTCACCATTTGCCAGGGAATTAATGATTACATGAGGTATTTTGAGGAGATGAGCGGCTTTCGGTATTGAGTAATGACTATCTTGAGAGTAGTAAAGAATTCCATTGGGATACAGATCTCGTCCTATTAAGATACCGTAGATATTTCCTTCAGTGCCGCCAGTAGTAACATAACCCCAATGGTCTGATAAGTTGTACAATTGAGCAAAATACCTGATACAATACTGTTCAAATATTTTCGATTGAACCAGATAATTACCAAGTTGGAATGGATCTCCTGCATTATTTATGTGATAACCAAGAAAAGGAAATAATTCACTGTAATTAAAGTTGTAGTTTCCTGGATATCCCAGGCTATAACTCACACTTTGACTCAATAAACGCTTATACATTTTTTGAATCATTTTTTCTAAAATTTCCCCATCTTCAGAGTCTATAGTGTTAAGCATTTTAGCAATAGCTTGTCGCACTTGCTCAATTTCTAATTCCAAAATTTCAGCAATCTTTTCCACAGAAAAGCCTTCCTTTAATAAGCGAGGAATAACTTCTATTTTTCCCTCTATTTTTGATTCTGCTATTAATTCTTGAGCAATCTGAGTCATTAGTATTTAGTTTTGATAAATTTTACATGACAATTATACCTTATGGCAGATGGGTAAACTTAATTCAAGGTTTTATTGCTTCTAGGGTTTTACCTTCTGAAGTTTTGAATAAGTGGCAACAAAGCCGTTGAATAATTAAAATTTGGCGTTGCTGAATTGAAGTATGAATACGTGATTGTTTAGTTCTGGTCCACGCCCCCAAAATTGGGGGACTTTTAGAGTTTTATTCCCCCCAAAATTGGGGGGCTAGGGGGGCAAAATCATACCCAGAATCAGCAACGCCTAAAATTTTGAGTTACCATAGATATATTGCTTGGAAATTGCTGGAGAGTCGGAAAAACAAGGTGATGCGAAAGCTGCTTTGTTTGGTATGGTGCGTCTTGTCTTTTTATTAGCAGCTTCAATCTTAGTTTTATCCTTTAATTTTTTCCGAGCAACTGCCATTATTGGTGGAGTTGCTATATCTGCCATTGGTTTAGGATTTTTCGGTTTATGGTTATTTGGCTATCCTTTTGGGTTTATGAGTCTGATCGGCACATTATGAGTTTTATAACAAATAAACCTGATAGATTGTTTTGAGAGGAGAAAAACTGATAACTTCTAACTTTTAACTGAAATGGCTACCTTATTTTATCGGAACTTGCGATTATTAATACTAACTAT
>NZ_CEZPJD010001100.1:0-2089 GCF_983059655.1 Okeania sp. | reverse complement strand
CTCCCTTACTTTCATAGCTAATGGGATAATTTTTTATTTGGAAGTCCCTTAAGTTAATCGGGAAACTTTACTAATGTTTATTTATAGCAGTTGCCATCACTTTTAGGACATTCTCAAAATATAGTCCCTATCAAGAATATACAGGCGTTAGTGGCAGCTCTAGGTTAATAAACGGCCATTTATCCTACTGACTTCTAACTTCTAACTTCAGCCATACTTTCTTCACTTCTGACTTCTGACTTCTGACTTCTGACTTCAATATCTACATTCCCATAATTTCGTAACCAGCATCCACATAGATAACTTGACCAGTAATACCACTGGCCATATCGCTACATAGAAAAGCAGCAGTGTTACCAACTTCAATTTGAGTCACAGTCCGACGTAATGGAGCTATTTGTTCCACATGATGAATCATATCCTTAATACCACCCACTGCCGAAGAAGCCAAAGTTTTAATTGGACCAGCAGAAATAGCATTAACCCGAATATTTTTCTGGCCAAGTTCCGCTGCTAAATAACGAACATTCATCTCCAAAGCAGACTTAGCAATTCCCATCACATTATAATTAGGAACTACCCGCACGCCCCCTAAGTAAGTCAGAGTTACAATACTCCCTCCTTCGGTCATTAGTTCCTTTGCCTCGGAACTCAAATCAATCAGAGAGTAAGAACTAATTTCCAAAGCACGAGTAAAACCTTCACGGCTAGTATTGCTAAAATCTCCAGATAATTCTTCCTTACCAGCAAAGGCCAAACAATGAATCAAAATGTCCAACTTACCCCATTTTTCCCCTATTTGAGCAAAAATAGCCTTAACTTGTTCCTCATCCTGAACATTACAAGGTAAATATAAAGAAGGACTCAAAGGTTCTACTAACTCCCAAACCTTCTTTTCAAATCTACCCTTATCGTCCGGCAAAAAAGTGACACCCAAATTTGCTCCAGCCTTGTGGAGTTGTTGAGCAATACCCCAGGCAATAGAACGATTGTTTGCAATACCTGTGACCAGAGCATTTTTTCCTGTTAAATCTAACATAATACCTTGATTTATTGAGAAACTATAGTAAAATTTTCAATCAAATAAAAAGTCTAAAATTTAATTTCATACTATGACGCTATAATACATAGCATCTTTGACATCAGGCAAATTTATAGATAATATTAGCATCTATGGCCATAATTAGAAATTAAATTTCTCAGTTTCACTTCCTTAATCTATATGAATATAAAAGTAAAGTAAGTATTAGAGATATATATGGCAATGTGTAGAAAATTAATAGTATATTTCAGGAACTGAGCTATTAAGGTTTAAGAGACGTTTAGTTAGTTATTAGAGAGTAAGGAAATTGGTCGTGACGCATGATAGACCGCTAGCAGCAGTTTTCCGTAATATATCTGGTGGGTCATATCCACCAGTTGTAGAAACTTTTGAACGGGGCAAGACAATATTTTTTCCAGGAGACCCTGCAGAGCGTGTCTACGTTTTAATTAAAGGCGCAGTTAAGCTATCGAGGGTGTATGAAGCAGGAGATGAAATTACAGTGGCCTTACTCCGGGAAAATAGTGTATTTGGAGTTTTGTCTCTAATTACAGGCCATAAGTCTGACCGTTTCTACCATGCAGTAGCTTTTACGCCAGTAGAATTGATATCTGTGCCAATTGACCAGGTGGAGAAAGCTCTCAGAGAAGATCCAGATTTGTCAGTTGTTTTATTGCGTGGACTTTCATCTCGAATTTTACAGACAGAGATGATGATTGAAACTTTGGCACACCGGGATATGGGGTCTAGACTGGTTAGCTTTTTGTTAATCCTTTGTCGAGATTTTGGAGTTCCTAGCAAAGATGGGATTACCATAGACTTGAAATTGTCTCACCAAGCAATTGCAGAAGCAATTGGGTCAACAAGGGTGACAGTTACTCGTCTGCTCGGAGACCTTCGGCAAGATGGGATGATATCTATTCACAAGAAGAAAATTACAGTACATAACCCAGTGGCTTTAAGTCAACAATTTACCTGATTGACTGAACAGCGAAGTTAAAAGCCCTCGTGCTTCAGCCGAGGGATGAAAACTAGGGAATCGTTTAT
>NZ_CEZPJD010001099.1:0-2093 GCF_983059655.1 Okeania sp. | reverse complement strand
TAAAAGAGAAACTTTCTATCAAAAATAATAATATTTCTCAAATTACTATTACGGGAATAGGTGGTATTGGCAAGACGAGTTTAATTTTAGAAGCTGCTAATTATTGTTTAACAGTTAGTCAAGAAAGGTCTGATGAAAATTATCAATATAATGCTATTGTATTTAGTACATTTAAGCAAAAAGAAATAACATCTGAAAAAATTATCACACCTTCTTATAAAAAAGAACTATCTTGTCAACAAATTCTCAAGGATATTGCTACAACTTTTGAGCAAAAAGAATTATTAAAATTAGACTTTAATAGTTGTATAGATGCAATTCTGGATTTATTAAGAAAATACAAAACTTTGTTAATCGTAGATAATTTGGAAACTGTTGAAGATATTAATGATATTATTTGGTTTTTAAGAAATTTACCAAAGAAGGTTAAAGTTGTTATTACCAGTCGCAAAAAAACTGATTTTGGGATTTCGATTAATATTAATCTAGATGAATTATCTGAAGCATCTGGACTAAAATTAATTAAACATATAGCTGAATTAAAAAATATTAAATTAGACGAAAAACAAGAGAAAGATATTTATAGGGTATCTTGTGGTATTCCTTTAGCAATTGTTTTAATTATTGGTCAAATAGCTAATCATCACTCTTTTGAATCTGTAATTAAAAAAATCAGTTTGGCTGAGAGTCATATAGTTGATTACTGTTTGGAAAGTTTTATTGAACCATTAAAAGGAAAATCTAGCTACAAATTATTAACTGCTTTAGCTTTATTGTCTAAAATTACTTGTGATGAAATCATAACTGAAATTGCAAAGATTACTAATAATAAAGAAATAGATAAAGGATTTACTGAATTAAAGAAACTCAACTTAATTCAACGTAGTGGCGAAAAATATCAAATATTACCTATTATTCGTAGTTATGTATTGGTACAGTTGAAAGAAGATACAAACTGGGAAAAAGAATTACGAAATAATTGGGTAAACTGGTATCAAGAATTTGTGGAACAATATGGTGGTAAAGATGAGAAAGAATGGAATGATTATCAAGAATTAGAAACAGAATGGGAGAATATTACTGATGTTATTTCATGGTGTATTAATGAAGATAGATATAATGATGTTAAATACTTTTGGCAACAGATTAAAAGTTATTCTTATCTTCGAGGTTATCAAAGCGATCGCTTAACTAATTGGAATAATCGTTTAGAATGGAATGATTGGACGATCAAAACAGCTAAAATGAAGCATGATTATGAAATAGCTATTGAAGTAATGTTTGATAAAGCATGGATTCTTACTCTGATAGAAACACCAGAAAAATTAAATGAAGCGATCGAGTTATTTTCTCAAGTCTGGCTTCAGAAAAAGCATCATCATAATCCTATATTTCAGATAGATTTAGCTATAGATATTTGTTATGTTCGTATTATTCAAAATAAAATCAATAAAGCCCAACAATGGCTTAATAAAGCTAAACAATTACTAACAAAAACTCAAGTAACAGAAGCTAGTCATCCTCGTCGGTTTATGATCTGGAATTTTTATCAAGGTTGGGTTTTATTTGAACAAAAACAATATAATGAAGCAAAGATAGTATTTGAAAAATCTTTAAAGTTAGCTGAAAATAATCAATGGCAACGTGGTATATCTCTATGTGAAAACTGGTTATGTGATGTAGCTATTGAACTAGAAGATTTTGAGTTTGCTGAAGAAACACTAAAGAAAATTTTCACTATAGCTGACAATAATAATGATCGGGTAACAATTGCTTTTTGTTATCAATCTTTAGCATTTTTAGAAAAAGCAAGAGGCTATATTCAAAAATCTAAAGATAATGCTAATGAAGCTATAGAAAAATTTCAAAAGTTAGGAATGAATCGGCAAATCGAAGCCACTCGAAAAGAGTTTTTAACTTAGACAAGACTTACGCAAAACCAGAAAATACAAACCATCTGTAGGGGCGAATGGCATTCGCCCTCTATAGATAGCGTGTTGTCTCAGAATTTGCGTAAATCCTGTTAGATAAACAACAAGAAAAGGAAGTTTGGGTTCAAAACTTCCTTATAGTTTAAAATCGGTAATTCTCAG
>NZ_CEZPJD010001098.1:0-2096 GCF_983059655.1 Okeania sp. | reverse complement strand
TCTCTAAACATCTGTATTTCCTCTCTAGTTTTACCGATTTATTTGCGATCATAATCAGAAAACTGGTTGCAAACCAAATTAGTGAATATTTTTTCAAGGGAATGTTTTTAGTTACTATAGAGAGGACCTATAAGCTTAAAAAAATTCCAAAAATTAGTTGACTTAAAATGACTAGATTTCTAAATCTAATTCTACAAGTGGTACTAACACCATTCGTCTCCAAAGCTTTTTGAATGATATTCCCTTTTTTGTAATCCGGTCATATACTGTTGTTTGTGCAGATTTATTTTTATATGTTAATTGCAGCAAATATCTACCTGCTTTGAGATTGTCAAAAATCCAAGACCCTCCATCTCCAGCAGCTATTTTGAGTAGAAATTGGTCATTTTTTTTCCACAATAATTGGGCATTAGGAAAGAAAGTAATACTTTTTCCTGCTACTGCTAAAAGCAGATCGGATACTAATCTACTTTTCAAAAAATTGCTGGTGTAATACTCCTTGATTATTTGCCAATTTGGGGTGATAAGTTGAGGAATTAGTGTGCCGTAAAAATTAAAATAAAAGTCAGTATTACTGTTATTTGTAATCCGAATACCAATTTTTACTGATGTTTCTACACCAGATTTTTTCTCTGGTAAGGTTAATACTGTTTCTGGCAGTATAGTTTCAAAGCGGATACCATCTACTTCTATTTCTTTATCATTTGGTTTGGCGAGTTCAACCAAGCGTAGACTTACAAAAGAAGTTGTTAAGCGATCGCCTTTTATTGTTTTTTTATTTATCGTCTGGAAAGGAAACTTTACAGGCTTAAGTTTTGTTTGATTGCTAGATTCATATATAAATCTGAGTTGATAATTTTCCGGTTTTAGTGCATCAAAAAACGAGGTGTTAATTAACAAGTGTAACTGTAGTAAATCTTTTTCCCAATAAATTTTAGCAGCAATGGGGATGGATATTGCTGTTTTGGGATTCAACCACGAAATATTTCTTCTGGCAAGATAATCAATTAAATTTGACATGAAATCGACTACTTTATTGACTAAGTTATCTCTTCGATAAGGTATGTTATCTTCTGCATAGATTTCCCTATTTTGGGAGGTTAATTTTTTTGCCAAAACTTTACCATCGGATGCTATTAGTTCTGGAGTAATGATTGGATCGGGATGAATTTTCCAAGGTTTTAATGTCTGATTAGTCAACTTCAGCCATAATTGAAAAGAAATATTTGCCCGTGGCGTTTTTTCTGGAATGGGTAATACTATTAAATTTGGTTCCCATATTTCTAAGAGTACGCTATTTGCTTCATTATTATTGTCAAAAAGTTCTGCTGGTTTCATTTAGGTTAACCTGTTCATGAGTTTACACGCAGTTGTCATTCTAAATTAATCTTAATTAGGAACTAAATAAATATCTACAAATGGAGTTAATACTTGACCCGTCCACAATCCTTCTATTACTTGAGTTTGTTTGTTAAGAAAGTCATAGCATTCTGCAGTATCTTTCTGATTTTCATATATCAACCGCAGTTTATACCGTTCTGAATGGAGAGGTTGAATAAGTAATCTCTCACCTCTAAATGAGGTAGTCAAACCATAGTTTTTACCACAAAGCCAACATATTTTGGCATCAAGAAAAAAGCTGATACTTTCTCCCGGTATAGCTAAAAGAAAATCAGATTTTAGTGGTGCAAGGGGGCTCAACCAGCCTATATCAAATGGTACAATTGCACCATCTTTAGCCCTAATAATCTCAGGAAATAATGCAAAAGAAAAACTAAAGTAAAGAGGGCGATCGCTATTATTAGTAATCCTAATTCCTATCTCCACTGGATATCCTGGGGACGGATGTAAAGGTCGTGTTGATAGATGTTTTCTTATGTCCGAAAGTTTTTGAATTAGGTTTTTTTTAGGCAGAGTTAATACTCGTTTGGGTACAATGGTTTCAAAGCGAACACCATTGACTTCGATAAAATTGTTTTCGTTCATAAGAGATGACTTATAAGTTGAAAAATTTTCTAAAAATTAGCTAACTTAAAATAACGGCGTTGCTGAATTAGGGTATGATTTTGCCCCCCGAGCAAGCCAATTTTGGGGGG
>NZ_CEZPJD010001097.1:0-2098 GCF_983059655.1 Okeania sp. | reverse complement strand
TAATTCTCACCTTTTTTGCCCGTCATCCTCGCAAATTTGATAGATGAATTATATCTAGTGCGGATGATTAGTAGAATAAAAATGTTCTCCTATAAATATTTTTGTGTTCTGCATAGTCAAACTAGAAAAAAATGGAGTTCTCACTGTAGAATAGAGTAAATTTAGTAAACAGTTATCGTAATGGCTAACACAATAAGCGATCAAGGACAAATAACTATTCCTCAAGAAATTAGGGATTACCTTAAATTGAATGCAGGGACTAAGATAGAATTTGTTATTGATGAAGAGGGACAAGTTAAAATAATTCCTCTGAAGTTTTCTGTGGAAGATTTGTCGGGTATCCTACATCATCCTGGAATTGAGAAAGCAACTCTTGAGGATATGGAAAATGCAATCCAGGAGGCCGCTATTGATTGGAGTTGATACCAATATTCTAGTTCGCTATCTGACTAGAGATGATGAACTACAGTGGCAAAAAGCACTAGAAATTATTAGAGAAAATCAGCCATGTTTTGTTTCTAATATTGTGTTGTGCGAGTTAGTTTGGGTTCTGAAAAGTCAAGCATATAAATTTAGCAAAGACCAAATTATTAAGACCTTGGAAATGATTTTGCAGAGTACAGTCTTTGAGTTGGAAAACCCTTCTGTTCTTTATCAAGCTATTGAGCGTACAAAACAGGGGAGTGCAGATTTTTCTGATTATTTGATAGGAGCGATATCTCGCCAAGCAGGTTGTGTAGAAACTGTGACATTCGACAAAAAATTAAGAGGAGAAGTAGGTTTTAACTGTCTTGAATAAAAGGTGATGTTGCATCCATATAATGTTGAGGAGTTTGAGGAGTATATTAAAACTTTGCAGGAAATGGGTAGGTTACGATTATTGTTAGTTTACTATAAACTTCAGCAGGCTACAACTCTAGGGAGCGTTGGCGAAGCCTAGCGGCAGCTATCTCGCCAAACTTGCCCCAAAGAATTATCCCTGCATCTGTGTACTTTATCTGCAGTGGCTTTACCGCGTTTTTTTGGTAGAGCTTATTTGGGTGCTATTTCTGGTTTTCAGATGATGATTCTGGTAATAGCTAGTACCATAGAAGCTTCTTTTTTGGCTATATTTAAGGATAAATTGGGTTCTTATCAACCTGGTCTTTATGGTTGTTTGATTATTGGTGATTTTGATTTTAATTCTCACCTTTTTTGCCCGTTATCCTCGCAAATCTGATAGATGAATTATATCAAGTCCAGTTGATTAGCATAATAAAAATGTTCTCCTCTAAATATTATTAATGTTTATAGCATTCATCTTGACAATCGTATTATTACGGTACTACAATAATATTAAAAATTTTGGCGTTGTTGATTATGGGTATGATTTCGCCCCCCTAGCCCCCCAATTTTGGGGGCATAAAACTCTAAAAGTCCGCAAATTTTGGGGTATTTAGGGGCCTTGACCAGAACCAAACAATCGCACATTCATACTTCAATTCAGCAACGCCAAAATTTCGACAACTAGGCTTAACTTATTGCAGGATGGCTAACCAAGGCTTAGTATATATGGTAATGGAGAAAATTCAATGGAACGAGATCCTGCTGTTTTAAAAAAAGTGTCAGTTAGCCTTCCTTTTGGCCTGGGGTCTGCTGAGTGGGAGGCAGACCAAACAGAACGTCATGCGGCCTGGTCGCTCTATGTTGAGCTGGTGACACGCATTTCGATACAACCATTAGGGCAAGAAGAGGGCATTTTTAGAGAAGCTTTAGACTCTCTCTACAGTTTATTTGAAACCACTCGTGAAATTTTGAAAGAAGCAGGTCCAGGGGTTGGTGCTTCATATAATTCAGTTGGTGGTATCGCGATCGCTGTTCTCAACCAAGGGTTACGGCCTTTTTTAACTAAGTGGCATCCTAGTTTAGAGGTTTGGGAAACTCAGAGACCCGATGGTGTTAGTTCTAAAGAACATGAGCTACAGTGGTCAGAAGAGCCTGAGCTGCGAAAGGAACTAGAGGTTTTGGGAAATGAGCTAAATAAGTATGCTCTAGCTCTAGCTCAAGTTGCTGGTGTAGAAAATTGAAAAATAAGGAGTTTATAAATGACTGAACAAAA
>NZ_CEZPJD010001096.1:0-2100 GCF_983059655.1 Okeania sp. | reverse complement strand
TTCATTTTCTGAAGCACTAAAAAATCTGAGGTGAGTGGTGAAATTTCCGACTATTGCTTATGAAGCCTGACTTTGAAACTAGAGAGAATGTCAAATTCCCAATTTCTGTCTAATTCGTCCAACAAAAATATCAACCTCCGGCAAATTCATTTTCATCACTATCAAACCAAAGATACCTAACCCCGAAAAACTTGCTAAACCAAGTTCTAATAACAGCACAAAAAATCCCTCACTTCCCAACACCAACTGACAACCTAAAAGCACACTCCAACAAACCAAAGCAGTCGCAAAAGCTCCACCAATTAAACCAGAAAAAACTATAAACCATTCACCCCAAGGCAACCCATCAATTTTCCTATCTAACAACCATAAAAAAACTATCATTGAAATTAAATTAACCCCTACCGTTGCCAAAACCAAACCAGGAGCACCAAAAGCATTAACTAACAAATAATCCAACACCACATTCAGAAAAATATTAATAACACTAATCTTAAAAGGAGTTTCTCCATCTCCCAAAGCATAAAAAACTCTAACCAAAACATCCCTTCCCAAATAAACAAACATTCCCAACGCATAAGCCATCAACACAGAAGCAACAAAATTTGATGCCGATAAATCAAAAGCATAACGTTCATAAACCACCCTCACAATAGGCAAAGCCAAAGTTACCATAATCGCACTTAAAGGCAACATCGTAATACCAGCTAATACCAAAGCTTGGCGAATTCTATATTTTAATTCATCCCAACTTTCCGGTTCCGCTAATCGAGAAAATATCGGTAAAAAAGGTACCAAAATAACATTAGAAATAATTCCCAAAGGAGTCTGTACTAACAAACCAGAATAAGCCAACGAAGCAGCAGCTTGAGGAATATAAGAAGCAAAAAATAAATCGGTATAAACATTAATATGTAACATTCCAGAAGACAAAGTAGCAGGTATCATTACTTTAGAAACTTCCTGTACTCCTGGATGTCGAAAATTAAATCTGAAACGTAATTTTCCTAAACCATTTCGCCACAATGCTGGAACTTGAATTAACCATTGTAATATTGCTCCGATGAGAGTGCCCCAGGCTAAAACTAAACCTCCCATCATGGCATATTCCGGTTGAATAATCTTTTCCCCTAGCTGCAAAGCTAAGATAAAAACTCCTCCTATTAAAGCCACACTAGAAAATAAGGGGCTAATAGAAGGCAACCAATACATATCCGCAGCATTAAGCGCTCCAAAACCAATACCAATTAATCCTGCCAGTAAAGCCATTGGGGCCATAATCTGGAATTGTTGGATGGCGATCGCTCGAATTTCTAGACCTTTTGACGTTTGACTTAACCCCGGTGCCACTAGGTCAATTAAAGGGTCGGCAAAAAGAATCAGGCCAACTGTGACTAACAACAGTACTCCACCAACAAAAGTAGTTATAGTTTCTACCAGTGGAGCAGCTTCGGACTTATGGCGCTTTGCTAAGACACTAACGATGGCACTATGAAAGGGTCCGTTGATGCCTCCTAATAAGACTAATAAAAACCCGGGTATGACATAAGCGTAGTTATAGGCGTCCACTGCAGCACCTACTCCGAAGGCAGCGGCGATCGCTTGTTGACGTACTAGGCCAAATATTTTACTGATTAATGTGGCTACTGCTACGATACCAGCTATTCCTGCTAGGGAACGAGGGGATTTTTGTGATTTTGATTCAGACACGAGTACAATATATTAATGTTGCTTAGATAAGTTTAATCATGATTCGGTATTGAGCGATATAGAACCGGATATTTGTTTTTTTTGGTACTTTCTATTTGGGTTTTAACTCAATTATCATTAATGAAAAAACAAGAGCAAATTATCAAAAGAGTTTATGAGTCTTTAAATGACAGTCTCATGGGTTTATGGATTATTAAGAATATTAAGGGTTGGATATTGTTTGTCAATTTTTATTCTGATTTTAAACGTTTCTTCAAGTGGTCATCTGCAAGTAATAAAATCAGCACTCAAACAAATTTAAGAGCTTTAATTACTATGGACTATCACCGACTCGAAAAAGGCTTGGCTTTGAAAAAGCCGAGAAAGGGATTTGGAAGGGATGTTATTAAG
>NZ_CEZPJD010001095.1:0-2101 GCF_983059655.1 Okeania sp. | reverse complement strand
GCGTCGTCGCGGGGTCGCACCGCTTTTTGAGCATTCCACTTACATTCAAATCCTCAATTACTTAGGTGGCTGTGGTTTTTAGCTAACCATGTTGTGAGTTTATGTAGTGCATCTGCTCTAATATCAGCTACTTTCTTGTGGAGTTTTGCTAGTTTTTTTACTGCTTTGCGTCTGTTTTTGGAGCCAATAACTTTTTTGCTGACTGCACGTTGATGACGAACTAATTGTTTTTTGTCTTGCCTGTAGGCTTTGACGTTAGCAAATTTACTGCCATCAGAACAGGTTGCTAATGTATTTATGCCTATGTCTACACCAATAGTTTCTTCAACTTTTTCTGTTGGTACGGGTTCAATATCATATTTAAAACTGATGTACCAATTATCTGCTCTTTTGGATATTCTGACATTTTTTACTTTGCAATTCGGCAAGATTTCGTAAGTTTTTACTACTCCTATTCTGGGTAATTGTATGTAGTTTCCTTGGAAAATCTTAATACTTCCTTCTAAGTAAAAGCTGTCTTTTCTACCTTTTTTCTTAAAGACCGGAACACCACGTCCCCGAATAGTTAAAAAGTTTTTAAATGCCCTTTCTAAATCTCTTAAAGCTTGTTGAGGGGCGCCCGATCGATACCTCATAATACCAAGGATTAATTGATTTAACTTCCGCTACTAAACGTTTATGCAAAGTAATTGCACTAGGGCGTTTTTTTGTGGTTTTGTACTCAGCAATAGAAGTTGCTAACCCCCAATTATAAGCATGCCTAGCAACACCAGCGTGTTTAGCAAGAATTGTTTTTTGCTGATTATTAACTTTTAACTTGGTTTTAAAAGATTTCATTTTCAACAGTTAATAAGTTAGACAGGCATTTGATTACATTACCAGAATTGTCTAATTATGTCAAAGTTTGTCTAATTATTTGGTTTCTGTTGTTAACCCTCTAAAATTAAGAGAGTTTTTATTACTAATAAACTAAAAACTTACTGCTTTTGTTCAATGTAAGAAACTTTATGAAAGAGCAAGATATCTAATTATTCACCATATACCTTACACTCACCTTCAAATGTCACAGCTTGTGCTACAGCATTGCTATACTCTGTAGGATAATTGTTCTTTACACATATTGCTGCTTCTATCACAGGCTGTACGTTACCAGTTAGATAACCAGAGAAAACAGACCAAACTTGTCCTGGGGTACTAGCAACACATTGTTGAATTCCTTTTGGTCCAACTATATTAGCCGCCTTCATCACATCCGTCTTACAATATTCAGCTCCACTTATCTCTGATGTTCCTGCATCAGGTGGATTAAATAGAGGTGGAATTGGTAACCCTGGAAGACTAGGAGGAGGAGGAGGAGGTGGTGGTGGTGGTAGGAAGAAAGCTGGAGCAGTTCCTGCTACTCCCAAATTCAAAGCAACGGTAGAAGCAATGGCAGTTAGTAATTTTTTCATAAGTTTAGGCGTAAATATTTATAAAGTCTAAGGTTTACAGTTTATAAATTAGCACCTGTGCTATTAGGTCATTTAAGCAAATTAATACTGAGTATAAGTTTTCAGAGTTTTGATTTATGATAATAAATTTACTTACTTAACTTAGACCCAAAAGTTTACTTTTATTTTTTTAATTCTATATGAATTATACACCAAAAAAAACAAGAGCGCCAATTAGAATAAATACGGAATTATTGATGAAACTTTATAATAGCTTCATAAATTGTATGCAGCGAATAAATAGGTAAATAGGATATTGAGTAGGATAATTTTTACTCCATAATTTCCATCAAGTATAAACTTAGTAACATTATAGTCAAATTAACTCTAACATCACTCTGGTTACTCGAAATAATTTTTATTTTTGTAAATTTTTGGCTTGGCGATCGCTAACCATACCCTCTTTAATTAGGGTTGACTGAATAAAGTCTTTTGGTAAAGGTAGGAGTCAAAAGTCAGGATAATTGGGAATTGATTAGGAGGTAGTCGGAATAATTGTCCCTTGATTTTTCTGCTATAAATGCTCAAACAAGCGTCAGATATTACTTTTAACTTTGGCGTTGCTGATTCTGGGTATGATTTGATAATTTTATATTTTTGATTTTGTATTT
>NZ_CEZPJD010001094.1:0-2111 GCF_983059655.1 Okeania sp. | reverse complement strand
TTAAAGATGTGTTTGTTGGGTTTCCTTTGTCAACTCAACCTACAAACTCAATTTTTTATATAGTAGATTTTAAGGTATTAAGCACCTTGAAATAAAAAAATAAAATAATTATTAAAAAACTCACCAACTATGGTAGGCTTTCTTTAACTCTTTGCCCATAAACATTTTATCCCTAATCACAGGTATGAAATAAATCATGGACACGGATATATGAAGCATAGATAGATATTATCACTCTTATTAACCATGACAATTACTACAGCACCATTTCCAATTGACATAGGAAGCTATAAACCACTTTCTCTCGACCCCACAAACCCAACTCTCACAGACGAACAACGGGAAACGCTCAAAGCAAATATTCAACTTTGCCGTGATACTATAATTTTCTTCACCGCCACTGGTGCTGCTAGAGGAGTAGGAGGTCACACAGGTGGCCCTTATGACACAGTACCCGAAGTTATGATTTTAGATGCCTTTTTCCGAGGTGCAGCAGAAAAATTTGTACCTATTTTCTTTGATGAAGCTGGACACCGCGTAGCTACCCAATACTTAATGGCGGCTATAGCAGGAGAACTTCCTGTGGAACGTCTGGTAAATTATCGGGCAGCTAATTCTCATTTACCAGGACACCCAGAATTAGGATTTACTCCTGGAGTAAAATTCAGTTCCGGTAGATTAGGTCATATGTGGCCTTATATCAATGGTGTGGCAATGGCAAATCCTGATAAGTTAGTCTTTTGCTTAGGTTCCGACGGTTCTCAACAAGAGGGTAATGATGCTGAAGCAGCTAGAATGGCAGTAGCACAAAATCTCAATGTTAAATTGATAATTGATGATAATGATGTTACTATTGCAGGCCATCCTTCCGACTATTTAAAAGGTTACGACCTCAACAAAACTTTAGCAGGTCATGGCTTAACAGTACTTGAAGGAGATGGGGAAGATTTAGATAGTCTGTATCAACGAATATGTCAAGCAGCTACAACTGAAGGTCCGATCGCTATTATTAATAAGCGGAAAATGAGTGTGGGTATCGAAGGTTTAGAAGGTTCTACCCATGGACATGATGTGATTCCTCTAAAATTAGCGATCGAATATCTAGAGGCAAAAGGCAGAACTGAAGCAGTTAACTATCTCAAGGGTATTGAAAAACCAAAGCAAAGCTACACTTTCATGGGTGTAAGTGACAAAATGGGTTCCAACCGGAATGTCTTTGGCGAGAGTGTAGTATCCGTCCTCCAAGGTATGAGTGAAGAGGAACGCAAAAATCATTTATTTGTTGACAGTGACTTAGAAGGTTCTTGCGGGTTCAAACAAATTCACGATGCTTTTCCAGAGCGGTTTATTAGTGGTGGCATCATGGAGCGTGGCAATTTTTCTGCTGCTGCGGGATTTGGTATGGAAGCAGGGAAACAAGGTATTTTTGCCACATTCAGTGCCTTCTTAGAAATGTGTATTTCTGAAATTACAATGGCGCGGTTGAACAACTCTAATATTTTGTGCCACTTCTCCCATGCTGGTATAGATGACATGGCAGACAACACTTGCCACTTTGGTATCAACAATATGTTTGCCGATAACGGTCTTGATGATGGTTATGAAACTCGCTTATATTTCCCTGCTGATGCCAACCAGATGAAAGCTTGTGTAGAAACAGTATTTACTCAAACCGGAATGCGGTTTATCTTCTCCACTCGCTCCAAAGTACCAATTCTGCTGGATAGCAATGGTAATGAATTTTTTGGTGAAGGTTATAAGTTTACTCCTGGTAAAGATGAAGTCATCCGGGAAGGTACAGCAGGTTATATTGTCAGTTTTGGTGATGCGTTGTACCGTTCTCTTGATGCAGTGGAACGTCTGAAACAGGAAGGAATAGATGTTGGTTTGATTAATAAACCTACTCTTAATGTCATTGACGAAGATATGTTACAGAAGGTTGGTAGTGCTCCTTTTGTATTGGTTGTTGAAGCGTTTAACCGTCGTACAGGTTTAGGTAGTCGTTTCGGTTCTTGGTTACTTGAACGTGCTTTGAATCCTAAGTTTGGTTACTTAGCTACTCACCAAGAAGGTTGTGGTGGTTTATGGGAACAGTTCCCTCATCAAGGGAT
>NZ_CEZPJD010001093.1:0-2116 GCF_983059655.1 Okeania sp. | reverse complement strand
TGTCGTCGGAAAATATCTCATACCAATTTGGAAAAAGAATGTTACGAATAATAATAGCAATTAAAAGACTTTATAGGAGATATCTAGGGGACGAAAAAGATAAATTATGATCTAATAAATAGTATCAAAGCTATTCATTATGAATCCTGACTCCTAAGAAATAACTATGACAATTAAACTAGAAAAAATCGTACCTTGGGGTCGAAATCTTGACGAATATATTTCTATGTTCGACCTTACTTCAGAAGAGAAGAAATTAAAAATTCTCGACTGTGCAGCAGGGCCGTCAAGTTTTAATTATGAAATGACTTTTCAAAGATATAATGTCATTTCCTGTGACCCAATATATAAGTTTAATACTGATGAAATTTCTCAACGTATTCAGGCAACTTCTCAAAATATTATTGACCAAGTAAAGGCAAATTATGATACTTTTGTTTGGCAAAATCTACAGTCACCAGAAAATCTGCTAAAAGTCCGAATGGCAGCAATGGAAACATTTTTATTAGACTTTCCTAATGGGTTTCAGCAAAAACGTTATTTAACTGCTGAATTGCCGAAATTGCCTTTTGATAATCACAGATTTGATTTAGCTTTATGTAGCCATTTTCTATTTTTATATTCCGATCGTCTCTCAGCAGAATTTCACCTAGAATCAATTTTAGAAATGTGTCGAGTTGCTAAACAAGTACGCATTTTTCCTTTACTTAAACTTTCTGGAGAAATTTCACTATTATTAACACCAATAATTGAAAAATTAACGACTCAAGGATATAGGGCAGAAATTAAAGAAGTAACTTATGAATTTCAGAAAGGAGGTAATCAAATGTTACAAATATTTGTTTGAAGAAGTCGGATGATTAGTTAAGGCTTGCGCTCATAAAATTGTAATCAATATCTGTAAAGGCTTCCAAGGTTAAATATTGCTGAGGGAGTGCAAGGTTTTTGGCTGTTTTTGCCTCAAAATGCTAATACTTTTCCCCTGACAATGTCGAAAATTTGGTCGTAGTAGATAGTCTAAACTGTTGCCTGTTGCCTATCATCACCATCAGACTTTTTCAGCAAACCCTAAGTATTAAAACAGACATAATACTTCTATCTAGTTTTAATAAAAATTTGATTAAAGAAATATGTTCCTTCAGAGTTTTGAGCAATACCAATACCACTTAAATTATAGTCACCTATCATATTTTTATGATGACCAGGACTACCTATCCAACCTTGAACAGCTTGTTCTCCAGGATTATTATAACCAAAATTATTAGCTAGATTTTCTGCCACACTTTTGTAAAGAATTTTTTGACTAATTACTTCTACTCTTTCTTGAAAACCATCATGGCTAAAAGTTGTTTTGCCACTAGCCATTTGTTGAGCATGAATTCTTGATTGTTGAGCAATAGTATTATCCCACTGGAGAGGTGGTAAGTTTTGAGATTTTCGATATTGATTTATTTGGGCAAATACAGATTTTTCTAACCCATTTACATCAGGTGAAATTGCTACTCTTGGTCTAGAAATAGAAGTTGGTCTGGGGCTTTGAATTTCTGGCATTTCTGGCAAATTTTTAATGACTTGTTGATAATTACAACTACTCAACAATATTGCCAGACTCCAGAAAATTTGTTTTAAATATTGATGATTCATTCGTTAATCTACTCTCTGCTATGTATAACTTCTTTAAACTCCACTTTTTGAAGGCCGAGCTGTTTCAAAAAGCAATAATGCTCAGGAATTTCGGTTAGCAGCTTCTTTTTGAAGGGGAGTTTGGGAAGATTGAAATACTCTAATTATTATCTTTCAATATCTCTTAATAAATCAAGGAATAAGAAAAAATGTACATTAGAGTAAACCTCTTAAACAATTATACAACTATCACTAATTAATTGACCATGATTTGTGATAAATGGCGGAATTATTGGGGTAATAACTGATTGATTGTTAGCTTCTCGATTGGCTACTTCTAAATTGAGTTCAAATATAAATTTTAGAGACTCCTCATTATTTTTTATTTCATAAGCAGAACGTACTTTACTATCAATATTTTCCTGTGCTTTTAGCTCAAAACAGCTTCCGTAATAGTGCCGAAATTATTAACAATATAATCTAATCCTACTTT
>NZ_CEZPJD010001092.1:0-2117 GCF_983059655.1 Okeania sp. | reverse complement strand
AAATATTCCTTGATAGAATACCTAAGTTTTCTTTCAACAGATAGAATTTATATAGAATCCGGTTATATCAATGTTGCGGAAACTAACTCAATTTTATGTATAGCATTACGCAAATAGGTTAGGGCAATTATAGACACTCAAACGAACGTCAGGAATTACTTCTAACTTCTGACTTCTGACTTGCGCGTAGCGCTATAGCTGCCACTCCCGAGTTGCAATGTCTAATCAGCCGGATTCTATATTATTAATTGAACTTTTACAACTGAGAAATCGGGAACAAATATAGGGCTAAAGCCCAACTACGAACAAATATACAGTGCATTCGAGGTTTAAAGTAGCACTAACTTTTGAAATAGTTTTTTAAATCTGGAATTAAATTTTCATTTTCTAACTCCTAATTTATTTTAAAAAAAACTACTGACTACTGACTATTGACTACTGACTACTAAAAAAAACTATGACTACAACATTTCAATGCTATCAGAGTCAGTTTCGCAAAAGGAGAGTAGAAAGTAGGAAAAAAACAAACCATTGGGTTGACAATCTAACCCTCTTTGAAATCGGGAACAAATATAGGGCTAAAGCCCAACTACGAACAAATATACAGTGCATTCGAGGTTTAAAGTAGCACTAACTTTTGAAATAGTTTTTTAAATCTGGAATTAAATTTTCATTTTCTAACTCCTAATTTATTTTAAAAAAAACTACTGACTACTGACTATTGACTACTGACTACTAAAAAAAACTATGACTACAACTCTTGCCGGATTTAGATTATCTCCCCAACAACAATATCTCTGGAGATTACAAGAAAACAACTTAAATTACTTAGCAAAATGTACGATAAAAATTCAAGGGAAAATCAATGTAAATATTCTCAAATCTGCACTAGAAAAAATTTTCAACCGACATGACAATTTTCGGACAACATTCCAACGTCGCCCTGGTATTAAAATACCGATTCAAGTCATTTTAGATAACGGCAAAATTTACTGGAATAATCTAAATTTAAGCAACTTTAAATCGGAAAAACAAACAGAACAAATAGAGGAAATATTACAAAATCAAAATTGTTTGATGGCTCAACTTGACCAACAACCAATATTTCCTACAGCTTTCTTAACTCTATCTGAAGAAGAACATCTTTTATTAGTTAGTTTGCCTGCGCTTATCGCTGATAGTTTTACCTTGAATAATCTGGTTAAAGAAATCAGTAAAAGTTACGATTTATGCCTCAAAGAATCAGATTTTGATGAGGAAGCAGTACAGTATCTACAATTCTCAGAATGGCAAAATGAATTATTGGAAGAAGAGGAGGCAAAAATAGAAATCGCTTATTGGCAAAATCAACAGTTTCAGTGGGTTAATTTCCCTTTTGAAAAGTCACAGTTTGAGGCAGAAAAATTTACACCTGAACAATATAGTTTAAATTTAGACTCCAATGTTATTGCTAATTTAGAAGCAAATATTTTGCCTAATATTACCATTGATAATTTTTTACTTGGTTGTTGGCAAATATTACTTTGGCGACTTACAAAACAATCGGATATTACTGTCAAAACTGTATTTTCCGGAAGAAAATATGAAGACCTGGAAGAAGTAATGGGTTTACTGGCAAAATCTTTACCTATTTCTTGTCAGTTAGAAGAAAATTTGAAATTTACTAAATTATTAGAAGAAATTAGCGATCGCTCCACGGAAGCTGCGGAAAGGCAAGAATATTTTATTAATTCAGAAAAAGAATCTCCTGCTATTGGTTTTGAGTTTATTGATATCTCAAAAACCTATTCTGGAGGAGATTTATCTTTTACTTTAGAAAATCACTCGGTCATTTTTGATAATTTCAAGGTTAAGTTAAATTGCATAAAAACTCAAAAATCTCTCATAGCAGAATTTCAATATAATTCGGAACTAATAAATATTAATGTAATTAAATCTTTTGCTAAACAATTTGAAGCTTTAGTTACCAGCGCCGTTGAAAATCTTAATACAGAAAAGCCGGATGAAATATCTTTAAGTCAGTTAAATATATTCAGTGAATTTGAAAGTAAACTTCTTTTAGATGAGTTAAACCAAACTGAACAAAATTATTCACAAGAAAAATTAATTCACCAAAT
>NZ_CEZPJD010001091.1:0-2117 GCF_983059655.1 Okeania sp. | reverse complement strand
TAAGATAATAATTTAATAGCTGAATGCTTACTGCTGAATGCTTACGAATAAGGAAGAGTATAAGAAAGTTTTTTTTCACGCTATCAAATGAACATTATAGAGAGATCTAGTATACATTAAATTTTAGATACAGGATTTCGTTACTTTTGACTTTTGATATTATTTATGCTGGTGTGGTTTGTATAAACCAAAGGGTAAATATCTACAGAAAATTTAAGTTTTTTTCCAGCTTTAAACCTATCTTTATCAAAATAATTGGGGTTTGCTGAATCAAGTCTTTTGGTATCAGTCAATGCTTTAAGATTAGATCGGTAAGTACTAACTGGGTCGCGTAACCTCACCTTTTAAGGCGAAATATTTTTGGAGCCTTGCTCAAATCTCTGTTACAAAAACAACTTCTAACTTTTGACTTTTGACTTTTGACTTTATTAATTTCTCTTCCTTCTGCCATCAAAAGGTGAAGCCCTAAGTTCTGTCCTTACTTAGGGCCTCATGTTATCACTCAATTGTACACGCGATCGTATTTAATTCTCGGTTTTAATTTTCATCATTGGGTTTTCCCAGTTAAACTATCCCGGCGTATAAATTTGCGTATAATATTGGAGCCAGGAGCCGGATGCGAGCCGGCATTTCAATGATATTTTTCCTCGAAATTCGTTCTCGCGACAGTGATGAATATTAAGCTTGGAGTAATAGCTTTATCTTGAAAATGTAAAAAATATTGCCTCTACCTATTTGGGCTACTTCGCCGATCAAGGGAAGGTCAGAATCGAACTGACACTATAATATTTTTACGGTTTAAATTAAAGTTTGAGATTGAATTTGTACTCCAATTTAATAATAACTCAAACTATAAAAATTGACAACTAAATTAACTAAATAAATATTGAAAAATACGCTCTCCAACTCTTTGCTCTTCTGTCTCAGAATTATTAGCTTCACTCTGAAGAGAAAAGGAGACAAAATTATACTTATCTCCTAAACCTTTTGGGGAAAATGTAGCGATCGCCTATTAAGCACAATTGACCCTTTTAAGCATTGGCCATAATCTTCTAAGGGCTAGAGAGATAACCTTAAAAGCAATTAAAGTTTTAAATCCTCTGGCCTTCTCAGAAGTTCCAGCATTAGGCAAGTCTACATTAACTCCAGATTGAGCAGCCAAAACCAGAGCCTCTTTACTTTGGATTGTCGCTAACTTAACAGCCTTGATTTGTAAAAGTGCCGGACTATTAGGAGTCTCAGCCATTGAGCCTTCAATTCTCAGCAATCGGCGTGGGTTGGAAGTCTAAAAAATATTCTGACTGCTCCCAATGCTTCCAAGCATAAGCAGCCAAAGCCAAAGCATCAGCCTGGTCATTTTTGTTAGGCAACCGTTCAGACCGTCGAGTAAAAACCGACTCTTGGTGACCAACCCACCTAACCTCAACTCCTACATACTTAGCAACAATCGCCCAAGCTTTGGCGTAATGAATTCCTGTAGGTTCCAACACCAAACAATCAGCCTTAACTTTTGCCTTAGCCAGTTCGCGATCGCCAAGTAAATAAGCTTCAAAATCAGCTAAACTAGATTTATTGGCATGAAAAGTCAAGGGGTCTGGTTTAGATTTTGAAAATCTCCGCTTTTCATTACTAAATATTTGCTTGAGTTTTCCTGGTTGTTCGACTAACTCCCAACAGACAAGAGAACTTTTACAAACATCCCCACCAATAATTCTCATATTAAATTTTCAAGGTTCATCTTTTGGGTTTTAATAGCTGTTTTAAACTGGCATCAATAGCTCAGGAATCACCCGAAAATGATTAATTCAATTCACTCTTAAAGCCTCTACCAGCTTAAGCCAAAAGCAAGGTAAACCCATGAAAGAGCAAAAGCTTTTACAGCTCACTTCACCTTTAAAGTTTGTGCCTTGCCAATGACTTAATCAACTGCGGTTTAACCCACAGCCGACGGATTAGGGAGCTACCCCGCACCGCAACTTTCAGGCGTGAAAGTTTCTGTGGAATTTCACCACGACAACCTTACCCGGTCCTAGTAAAGTGCCCTAACAATTAGTTAGTCATCAGGCAGTTTGTTCAATAGGTTTTCCTAGGAAAATTTCTTTTAACTTTTGAGCCAT
>NZ_CEZPJD010001090.1:0-2139 GCF_983059655.1 Okeania sp. | reverse complement strand
CATCATCATAGTCATATTGCAGCTTGTATGGCAGAAAATGGTTTAGATATTGATTCAAATCCAGTTTTAGGAATTGCTTTGGATGGGTTGGGTTATGGAGAGGATGGAACTATTTGGGGTGGAGAATTTTTATTAGCAGATTATCGCGGGTTTGAACGTTTAGGAACTTTTAAGCCTGTGCCAATGATTGGGGGAGAAAAAGCTATTTATCAACCTTGGCGCAATACTTATGCCCATTTAGTCACTGCTTTTGGTTTAGATTTTCTTAAGGATTATGAAGATTTAGAATTATTTAATTTTTTCCAAACAACACCTCTGGCCACCTTGAATCAAATGATGGAAAAAGGGATTAATTCTCCCCTAGCTTCTTCTTGCGGGCGGTTATTTGATGCGGTGGCTGCTGCCATTGGTATTTGTCGAGAATTTTGTAGTTATGAAGGCCAAGCAGCGATAGATTTGGAGGCTTTGGCAACAGAGTATTTATTAAATGATGCTAAAGAAATAGAAAGTTATCAATTTAATATGCTCAAGTTAGATACAGATAGTAAATTCCCTCTTACTTATCTGGATCCACAGCCAATGTGGCAATCCTTACTGATAGACATAAAACAAAGTGCTTCTCCAGCTCTGATGGCAGCGAGGTTTCATCAAGGATTAGCGATCGCTATTTCTGAGATGGTGGCTGAGTTACATCAGAGTTGTGAGTTTAATCAAGTAGCTTTGAGCGGTGGGGTATTTCAAAATAAGTTGTTGCTTTCTGGAGTGAGCGATCGTCTAATAAAAATGGGGTTACAAGTTTTGACTCACAGTCAAGTTCCACCTAATGATGGCGGTTTATCTCTGGGTCAAATTGTTATTGCTGCTGCAAGACAAGGATTTTGCCATGGATGTACGGATAAAAATTTTGATTAGTGAGCGATCGTCTAATAAAAATGGGGTTGGAAGTTTTGACTCACAGTCAGGTTCCACCTAAATGATGGCGGCAGAAGATTTCATAAATTTAATAAATAAATTTAATAAAAATGTGTTTAGGAATTCCTGGTGAAATTATAGAAATAACTGATTTTGCTAAGAAGTTGGCAACTGTTAATATTAGTGGGGTGAAACGGGAGGTTAATATTGCCTGCATAGTTGATGAAGAACATCCGGTTGAGTCATGTATTGGCGACTGGGTGTTAGTTCATGTGGGTTTTGCCATGAACCGTTTGGATAAAGAAGAGGCAGCAGAAACTTTGAAATTATTGCAAGAAGTCGCTGCGGTGATGAATTAAAGTAGGTTGGGTTGAAGAGATGAAACTCAACATATTGACCTATTATTATTATGTAGTTTGGGTTGAAGAAAGAAACCCAGTATATTCATTATTTATATGTATATATAGAAATCAGAAATTAAGATGTGATAATTTGGCGTTGCTGAATTGAAGTATGAATGTGCGATTGTTTGGTTCTGGTAAAGCCCCCGCGCATCCCCCAAAATTGGGGGACTTTTAGAGTTTTATTCCCCCCAAAATTGGGGGGCTAGGGGGGCAAAATCATACCCAGAATCAGCAACGCCGTGATAATTTTATTGCTTCGGTGTTTCCCATTACCTATTCCCTATTCCCTGCTCCCTGTTCCCTGCTATAGATATTTGTTGGGTTGCGCTACCGCTTAACCCAATCTACGGTATTTTAGTTTTATGGAGAAGAAAATATATGAAATATGTTAAAGAATTTCGCGATCCCCACAAAGTACAAGGTCTAGTTAGAGAAATTGATCAACTCAGTCAAAAATTAGGATACACCACCGATCGCCCACTCAAAATAATGGAAGTTTGTGGTGGTCACACTCACTCTATCTTCAAATATGGCATCGAAGAAGTTTTACCTAATAATATTGAACTAATACATGGCCCTGGATGTCCAGTTTGTGTAATGCCCAGGGGTAGATTAGATGATGCGATCGCTCTAGCAGAAAAACCCAACGTCATTTTTACTACTTTCGGCGATGCGATGCGGGTGCCGGGTTCCAAAAAAAGTCTCTTGCAGGCAAAAGCTCAAGGTGCAGATATTCGGATAGTTTATTCGCCCCTGGATAGTTTGAAAATAGCTAAGGAAAATCCAGATCAAGAGATAATTTTCTTTGGTTTAGGTTTTGAAA
>NZ_CEZPJD010001089.1:0-2139 GCF_983059655.1 Okeania sp. | reverse complement strand
CTGCATCTCTCTGAGCGATCTGTTCCTCAAAACGTTGACGTTGGTCTTGGGGGTCATTTAATTCAGAGAAACCATTGGAATATTCTGTACCGTGAATAAATAACTCGAATCTTTCGACAAAACCTGGTTTGCTATGATGTCTTTTTGCTAACGGACTGACTTCTACAGGAAAATCAATTACAAAAGTAGGTTGAATTAAAGTTGATTCTACTTTTTGGTCGAAAACAGCATATAAAAGATAACCCAAACTTTGTGTTTCTAACTTCGATAATTTGAGGTTTAATTTTTCTACAGCTTCAAGAGCTTCTGGCAATTCTAAGTTATCAAAATCTAGTCCTGTTTCATCCTTAACTGCTTCTACCATTGTTTTAACTTGCCAATGTTTGCCAGTGAAATTAGGATATTTTTGACTATGGTCATATTGACGTTCTAAATTAATAGTTTGTCCTTGATATTCTATCTCTTTTATATCTCCTAAAACATTAGTCATACAATAACAAATAACATCTTCTACCAAACCCAAAATTTCAAAATAATCTGCATAAGCTTGATAAACTTCTAGGGAAGTAAATTCAGGATTATGGGTACTATCTATCCCTTCATTTCTAAATACTCTACCTAATTCAAATACCCGTTCAAAACCACCACAAATTGCCCGTTTTAAAAATAATTCTGTAGCAATTCGTAGATATAAATCAACATCTAAAGCATTATGATGAGTGGTAAAAGGTCGAGCAGCAGCACCTCCATAAATTGCTTGTAAAACTGGTGTTTCTATTTCATAAAATCCAGCATCCCAAAGATATGTACGAATACTTTGTAAAATTTTACTCCGCATTCTAAAACGCTGTAAAGATTCAGCATTTCCAGCTAAATCCATTTCTCGATGACGACGACAAATTTCGGGGTCATTTACACCATAATAAGAGTCAGGAAATGGAATAATAGCTTTGGAAATAAGCTCAAGTTTATTTACCTGAATTGATAACTCACCTCGGTTAGTACGACAACCAATTCCTTCCGCACTAATAAAGTCTCCTACATCCAAAAGTTTTTGTATTTGTTTAAAGCCTAAACCAGGGTCTCCCTTAACTAATTTTTTTTCAATTTTAAGTTGAATTTTTCCACTTTCATCTGTTAGTTTAATAAAACCAATACTACCACTATCGCGCTTAGAAGTAATACGACCGCAAACTTTTAATAATTTTTCATTGGGGTCTGCTTCCCCTGCTTCTAATTCTTTTGCTGGAGGGGAAAATAGGTCTATAACTTGTTGAGCAGTGTGCGATCGCTCTACTGCTTTACTAGGATAGGGGTCTATTCCCAAGGAGCGTAATTCATCAACTCTTTGTGAACGAACTTCTGCTTCATTCCTGGTTTCGCTTTTAGCCATCGGTAGTTGTACTCTAGATTTGGTTAATGAAGTTAGTATAATACCATAGTTTTTCTGTTTCTAGGAGGTTATAAAGATTAAATTATTCCAAAGTTATTTAGCGATCAAAAGTTTGGGATTGAAGAAGAAAGAAGGAAGAAGGAAGAAGGAAGAAATGAAAAGGAAAAAGTGGATGGAGATAGTCAACGACCTGCAAATTTGTATATCATAACCCCAATAATTAACTAATTGTAAATATCGTGTATACGGCGGGGTATTCAAGCAAAAATAAAAAGATAAAAATGATGTTATTGAAGGTTATTTTAGTTTTTAATAAGATTTTCAATAGAGAAAGAATTAATGGCAAATATTTTTTTTTAGATATCAATATTTTAATTTATGCAGTGAGAAAAAGTTTAAATTTTGAGGTTTTTATAGTTTCAATACTTTCGTAGTGAGAGCCATATTATCTATACTTATTTATAATACTAAGTAGGGGCGAATGGCAATTTGCTAACGCAAAGCTACCGAAGATTGCCCTTACAGGGTTTTGGTTATGACGATGTGGTTTAGAAATCGGCAAAAGCGCTGTAAAACTCAGACAACACCAGATTTTCTCTTCTACCTTCTTCAAGTTTTTACTACTCCCCCGCTCCCCCACTCCCCTACTCCCTCACTCCACCGCTCCCCTACTCCCCTGCTTCCCGCTCCCTTCCCAAAGCAGCAGGAGGAGTAGATTTACCTGCTAAACCAATCAAAGCTAATAG
>NZ_CEZPJD010001088.1:0-2150 GCF_983059655.1 Okeania sp. | reverse complement strand
CCAAAGCTCATGCAATCATTCATGGGTAAGTTTGGGTAAGTTTAGTAGAACGGTTGAATAAAGACAATGTAATTCCAGCAGGAGATTCTCTCAATGACTTATCTTTGTTCAAAACTGGACTCAAAAGTGTTGCAGTAGGAAATGCGGAATCGAAACTGGTAAAACACATTGTAACAATGGATAATGTTTATCACAGCCCTTATCCAGGCGCAGCGGGAATCTGGGATGGTTTGAAATATTACAGTAAACTCTTGGAGGTTTGAATAAGTTATATCATGTCCGGATAAGAGCGTGATAGAACTCCGGTCCACTTACGCGACCAAAAAAACTTTCTCCTTTTCCTCCTCTTCTTTCTTCCCTCCTGACTCCTCCGTAATTAATTAATAAATCAAATTCATAAATTATGGTAAGTAACATATCCCAAGCTGATAAAAGAAGAGAAATTATTAGAACTTTAGATTCTGCTTATCCAGTATTCAACGAAAAGGCAACCTTAGCGATTCTAGGTGCAGGTGCATGGGGTTCTGCTTTAGCAAAATTGGCTGGTCATAATAAACATAAAATACATTTATGGTCTCGTAGCTTGAATGTCAATTTATCAGAAATACTCCAAGATGTTCATATTATAGTTTCGGCAATTTCTATGAAAGGAGTGAATGAAACGGCAGAAAAAATCAAAAAAATTGGATTATCAGAAAAGGTAATTATTGTCACTGCTACAAAAGGATTAGATCCAGCAACAAGGCGGACGCCTTCTCAGATTTGGGAAGCTGATTTTCCTAATAATTCAGTTGTGGTTTTATCTGGTCCTAATTTATCAAAAGAAATTAATGATAAATTACCTACTGCAACGGTAGTTGCTAGTAAAAATAAGGCAGCAGCAACAACAGTACAAAATATTTTTGCTTCTGGTTTATTTAGGGTTTATAGTAGTCCCGATCCTATTGGTACAGAGTTAGGTGGAACTTTGAAAAATGTTATTGCTATTGCTGCTGGAGTTTGTGATGGTTTGGAACTTGGTACTAATGCTAAATCAGCTTTGTTAACTCGTGCTTTGACAGAAATGATTCGGGTTGGTAATCATTTGGGCGGACAAACTGAAACTTTTTTTGGGTTATCTGGTTTAGGAGATATGTTGGCAACTTGTAATAGTTCTTTGAGTAGAAATTATCGGGTTGGTTATGGTTTAGCTCAAGGTAAAAGTTTGGAGAAAATTTTAGATGAATTACAAGGTACTGCTGAGGGTGTTAATACTACGAATGTTTTGATCGATCTTGCTTATCGAGAAGAAATTCCTGTGCCTATTTCTCATCAGGTTTTTCTTTTATTAAATGGAAAAATTACTCCAGAAGAGGCAGTAGAAACTCTGATGGGAAGAGATTTGAAAGCTGAATTTTGTGATTGATTCTTAATAGTAGTCGAAGCAAAGGTTAGGAAGGATCAAAAGCCGAAAACTTAGACAAAGCAATATTTTTCATTTTTCTTTCTTCCTTCTTCTAAATCTGATAAAAAACATAGTATAGCGCTACAAGTTTAGGTTAGGACATTCCTAAATCCACCAAACCCACTCACAGTTTACTTTTGCCTGTTGCCTGTTGCCTGTTGCCTAGCGCGTAGCGCTATAAAACTCAGCCTAAGAGTAAAAACTAGCTAGGCAGTAGAACTAATATAGGAAAAATTTATTGGATATAGAAACTAGGAAATGGCAATACTGCTGATACCATGCTTGTCTATGACTTCGACATATTCAGGAGGAGAAGATTCTATCTCCAAACCTGGGAAAACTTGACGGATAACCTGAATATGAGGCTCAACTTCAATCTAAAGCCTTGCTCCGCCAGCCTGACTGCAATTTGGCTTGTGGGGCTATCAACAGTATTAAAATAATTGGACAAAGTGAGACACAATTAGACATTTATTGTGATACGCTAGATTTATGTCTAACTTATTAACTAGATATGAAACAGTAGAACTGCGCGCTTAGTGCCAACAAAAACAATAATTATGAAATCCTTTAAAACTAAGCTAAAAATTAACAATCAACAAAAAACAATACTTGCCAAACACGCAGGAGTTGCACGTCATGCTTATAACTGGGGATTAGCAACTTGTATAAAAGAGTACGAAGAAACTAAAAAACGCCCAAGCGC
>NZ_CEZPJD010001087.1:0-2152 GCF_983059655.1 Okeania sp. | reverse complement strand
AACCATTGGAATATTCTGTACCATGAATAAATAACTCGAATCTTTCCACAAAACCGGGTTTGCTATGATGTCTTTTTGCTAACGGACTGACTTCAACTGGAAAATCAATTACAAAAGTAGGTTGAATTAAAGTAGATTCTACTTTTTGGTCGAAAACAGCATATAAAAGATAACCCAAACTTTGCGTTTCTAACTTGGATAATTTGAGGTTTAATTTTTCTACAGCTTTAAGAGCTTCTGGCAATTCTAAGTTATCAAAATCTAATCCTGTTTCATCCTTAACTGCTTCTACCATTGTTTTAACTTGCCAATGTTTGCCAGTGAAATTAGGATATTTTTGACTATGGTCATATTGACGTTCTAAATTAATAGTTTGTCCTTGATATTCTATCTCTTTTATATCTCCTAAAACATTAGTCATACAATAACAAATAACATCTTCTACCAAACCCAAAATTTCAAAATAATCTGCATAAGCTTGATAAACTTCTAGGGAAGTAAATTCAGGATTATGGGTACTATCTATCCCTTCATTTCTAAATACTCTACCTAATTCAAATACCCGTTCAAAACCACCACAAATTGCCCGTTTTAAAAATAATTCTGTAGCAATTCGTAGATATAAATCAACATCTAAAGCATTATGATGAGTGGTAAAAGGTCGAGCAGCAGCACCTCCATAAATTGCTTGTAAAACTGGTGTTTCTATTTCATAAAATCCAGCATCCCAAAGATATGTACGAATACTTTGTAAAATTTTACTCCGCATTCTAAAACGCTGTAAAGATTCAGCATTTCCAGCTAAATCCATTTCTCGATGACGACGACAAATTTCGGGGTCATTTACACCATAATAAGAGTCAGGAAATGGAATAATAGCTTTGGAAATAAGCTCAAGTTTATTTACCTGAATTGATAACTCACCTCGGTTAGTACGACAACCAATTCCTTCCGCACTAATAAAGTCTCCTACATCCAAAAGTTTTTGTATTTGTTTAAAGCCTAAACCAGGGTCTCCCTTAACTAATTTTTTTTCAATTTTAAGTTGAATTTTTCCACTTTCATCTGTTAGTTTAATAAAACCAATACTACCACTATCGCGCTTAGAAGTAATACGACCGCAAACTTTTAATAATTTTTCATTGGGGTCTGCTTCCCCTGCTTCTAATTCTTTTGCTGGAGGGGAAAATAGGTCTATAACTTGTTGAGCAGTGTGCGATCGCTCTACTGCTTTACTAGGATAGGGGTCTATTCCCAAGGAGCGTAATTCATCAACTCTTTGTGAACGAACTTCTGCTTCATTCCTGGTTTCGCTTTTAGCCATCGGTAGTTGTACTCTAGATTTGGTTAATGAAGTTAGTATAATACCATAGTTTTTCTGTTTCTAGGAGGTTATAAAGATTAAATTATTCCAAAGTTATTTGGAGGTTAAAAGTTTGGGATTGAAGAAGAAAGAAGGAAGAAGGAAGAAGGAAGAAGGAAGAAGTAAGAAGGAAGAAGGAAGAAGGAATAAATGAAAAGGAAAAAGTGGATGGAGATAGTCAACGACCTGCAACTTCGTAGATCATAACCCTAACTAATTAACTAATTGTAAATATCGTGTGTACGGCTGGGTATTCAAGCAAAAATAAAAAGATAAAAATGATGTCATTGAAGGTTATTTTTGTTTTTAATAATATTTTAAATAGATAAAAAATTAATGAAAAAAATTAGATATCAATATTTTAATTTATGCAGTAAAAAAAGTTTAAGCTTTGAGATTTTTATAGTTTCAATACTTTCGTAGTGAGAGCCATATTTTCTAGACTTATTTAGAATACTGCTTCACACATCTTATATGAAATACAAAAAATCGTGCTACTTACCGAAGAATTAAGGTTTAAAGCCTCTCCTTTAAAGGAGAAAAAATGAATTAATTTTCCTGTTCATCAATAAATTCCACATCCGTATATCCGTGCCATAATCCCTGTGAGCCACTCCCCCACTCCCTTCCACATCCGTATATCCGTGCCATAATCCCTGTGAGCCACTCCCCACTGCCTTCCACATCCGTATATCCGTGCCATAATCCCTGTGAGCCACTCCCCTACTGACGCTTTCCCAAAGCAGCAGGAGGAGTAGATTTACCTGCTAAACCAATCAAAGCTAATAG
>NZ_CEZPJD010001086.1:0-2152 GCF_983059655.1 Okeania sp. | reverse complement strand
AAAAAATACTGTATCTTTATTCCAAAATCGAAAAAATCACTCTTTTTGACTCTTTGTTAATTTTTCCTCAAAAGTATTTTCATCACTCAAATGAAAATGTTATATTAGTTGAAAGTTAAATATTTTGATATTTAAAGTTATGTTATACATGAAGATAAAAATTTTCATGCTGATGAGGTGCAAAAATTTAGTTTTTAGAGATCAGCAATTATGGGAACAGAAAAGAAAAAAACTAGAAGTACTTCACTAAACTGAAAACTGCTACGTTTAAAACAGTTCAAGGTACATATCGCAATTAAAAAATAGTTGTAGATTTCTTAAGATAGTAGATTAAATTCAGTATAAAGATATTAATTACTATTTGACACAGTTAATATGATAACTCTATATCTCCATAATACAAATTTAATTTTATTCAATTTGGCCAAAAGTAATACAAAATATTTAATAATTGATAATTATCTTTGCTTTTTAGGAAGAGGATTGATACAACCGAATAAATTGTTAAAATTTTTCTTCTTAAAAAGAAGAGACCTTAAATATTAATTAATTATCAATTATCCATTATCCATTGGTAAGCATATTTACTCTACCGCGACTCAATCATGCATCAACAACAAAATTCTATACTTAGAGAAAGTATCTTAATTATTAACGATAATCCTAAAAGTTTAAAGCTGTTGACTGAGTTGTTACATGTTCAAGGGTATAAAGTGCAAATTGCCACCAGTGGAAAAGAAGCTCTCGAAAATATTCATCTTGAGCTTCCAGATCTGATTTTATTAGAAGTTAAAATGCCAGAAATGGATGGCTATCAAATTTGTGAATGTCTAAAGATAGATAAACAAACTACTAATATCCCCGTAGTTTTTATCTCTGCTTTAGATGGAGTAATGGATAAAGTTAAAGCCTTTACTGTAGGTGGAGTAGATTATATTACAAAACCATTTGAATTAATTGAAATTTTAGCCAGAATTGAAAATCAATTACGACTGCGGTCTCTACAGCAGCAATTACAACAACAAAACGCTTTATTACAACTATTATTAAAAGTGACTCATGCTATTAGTGAAGCATCTGATATTGAATCAGCATTAGAAGTAACTTTAGCAGAAGTTTGTCAAACAATGAATTGGGATTTTGGAGAAGCATGGATTCCTGACCCAGAAGCTACAATGCTCAAGTTTAGTAGAGGATGGTATTCTAGTAATAGTAATAATGGTACTTTACCCGCAACTCTAAAATTTCGACAAAAAAATCAAATTATTGCTTTTAACTCTCAACAAAACCTACTACAAAGAGTGTGGAATTCTCAGAAAACAGAATGGGTAAAAGATATTTCTCAAGAAAAAGAATCGGTTTTGATTGGTTTTCAAATTGCCGAAACAATAGGTATTCAATCTGCTTTAGGAATACCGATTATTCTCGATCAACAAGTTTTAGCCATCTTAGTATTTTTCCAGAAATTTTCTCAAACATTAGATCGAAGTTCTATACAGTTAGTGAATGCTGTGGCAACTCAGTTAGGTGGATTAATTCAACGGAAAAAATCTGAGATAGCTCTTAAAAAAGCAAACCAAAATTTAAAACGAATTGCCAGTTTTGATAGTTTAACTTCTTTGGCTAATCGTCGTACATTTGATGAATATTTTCATCATAAATGGGAGCAACTTAGACAAGAAAAAAAATATTTATCTCTAATTATTTGTGATGTGGATTACTTTAAATATTATAATGATTGTTATGGGCATCCAGAGGGAGACCAATGCCTCAAAAAAGTTGCTCAAGCTATTAGCAAGGTAGCTAAATTTTCTACAGATTTAGTTTGCCGTTATGGTGGTGAAGAATTTGGGGTTATATTACCAAATACAAATATTGAGGAAGCTTTACGAAGAGCAGAATTAATTAGGAGAGAAATAAGAAGGCTTGAAATACCTCACAATTGTTCAAAAGTAAGTCCTTATGTAACTGTAAGTTTAGGAGTAAGTAGTGTAATTCCTACGTTAAAATTATCAGCTCGTACATTATTAATAGATGCCGATCAAGCGCTTTATCAAGCAAAAGAACAGGGACGAGATTGTGTTATTGCTCATAGAATTAATTATGTTTGTTAGGAATAGGCAACAGGCAACAGGCAACAGGCAACAGGCAA
>NZ_CEZPJD010001085.1:0-2155 GCF_983059655.1 Okeania sp. | reverse complement strand
CTAGGACATCAAATGGTCCTCGTTGACTTTGGGCGCGTCCGACTGCTACAGTCATTGCGGAATTCTCCAAATAATTATGATAACTACGGTTAATGTTTTTATCTCAACCTTCTCTAAATAATTATTGTTCTGCCATAGCAGAATATGAGAGGTTTTGTAAACATTGTTTAAATTTCTTTACCGTAGTTATCATTATATAGATAATTTCCCCTTGGAGCAACCAGAAAAAATAGTTTTTAGGGACAATTTGCTTGTTAGATTTTAGATTTAGACTTGGAAGTTAAGTATTCTCAATTCCTATGGGGCAAGCTCAGATGACTGTATTTGAATCTTAATAGCCAGTAGAAGTATATCTAGAGCTGTCCCAAAAGTATTAAAGTACAGATTGACAGTTGGATAAGTATTAAGATGAGTAATGTTAATACTTATCTAACTAAGAAATGTTCACTATTGACATTATTGTGAAGTACACCCCTGCACCATTTTCAGTACAACGTAAGTTAGCTGAGGATGCTGAAGCTGTTTATCAACAAGTACTTGAGTCTATTCGTTCTGGTAATCCTCAAGTTATAGAACTTACTTGTGAGAAAATGCCTGAGAAAAAAATTGCTGTACTAGCCAGTGAAGTTTCTGGTGTCCAGATTTCCCAAAAATCTGGTGCTGCAGCTACTGGAAGACCACCTGGTTTTGTTGCCCTGACACAATGAAGCCTAACGATAACAGTGTTCAAACTCACCCGGCGATTGTAGTACAAGATCTTTGTTTTAATTGGTCTAATGGTAGTCAGGTTTTACGTTCTTGTTCTCTAACAGTACCTAAGGGGGAATTCTGGATGCTCCTGGGTACTAATGGTAGTGGTAAATCAACTTTGTTAAGGGTATTGGCAGGACTTTTGTCTCCTCAGTCTGGAAAAATTCATTTTGAAGGGCAAATGGGTTTTGTGTTCCAAAATCCTGACCATCAATTGGTGATGCCTACTGTGGGAGCAGATGTTGCTTTTGGACTGGTTGAGGAGAGACTTTCTCAACTTCAAATTCGTCATCGGGTAGAAGATGCTTTAACAGCAGTCAATCTTTTAGATCTACAAAGGCGTCCTATATATGCTTTAAGCGGGGGTCAAAAACAAAGGATAGCGATCGCTGGAGCTATTGCTCGTAATTGTGACATTTTGCTTTTGGATGAGCCTACTGCTTTACTTGACCCAGACAGTCAATTAGATTTGGTCACTCAAGTTCAAAGTTTGGTGAAAAACCGAGGCATTACTGCTCTATGGGTTACTCATCGCTTAAATGAGCTGGATTATTGCGATGGAGCATTTGTACTGGATCGAGGTCAAGTAGTAACACGCAAGCCTGAAACTTTTGAAGAAAAGTTTGATTAAATCTTGAGCTTAAATTTGCACGTTCTCAAATGTACAAAGTATGAGTAGGGTTTGCTGAAAAAGTATTATGGGTAAGGGTAGGAGTCAGGAGTCAGGAGAAATGGGAATTATGGAGGAGGTAGTGGGAACAATTGTCCCTCAATTTTTCTGCCATAATTATCCTAAAATACTAGCTTTTTGTAGCTCTTGCCACCAAAAAGCTGGTACTTTTTTCAACTAAAAAATGCACTTGCCAATATCAGTCAATACTTTGAGGATTAATCAGCAAGCTGTAAGTAGGAGGAATGGCAGACACGAGTAATAGTAGAAAAAAAATCAAACTAGTGAAGATAGTGATTCGATCCTCCCAGACAGAGTACAGCCAGATTTCCAATCCTTAAACTCTCAAGCTTTGAGAGTTTAGGGATTATTTTTTTGACCAAAAAATTAGGTCTCAAGCCTCCCCTTTCAACCTACATTCCGCACGACAAAACGTAGTATAAATGGCAAGTAGTCAATAGCCAGTAGTCAGTAGTCAGTAGGGAATGATGTGCAGCTTATATGTGGCGTGTGCGCGAGTATTTATGCTTAATATTTTCCTGAGAATTTGACTCTTGAAAAAGGTCAATGACGATAATTTATACAGTATAAATACTTACCAAATTCGGATTTATATACTACTTTTAATGTTACAAGTTGACGTGCGGAATGTGAGTTTCAAGGGGATGAAAAAAAATCAAGTTCAATATTTCAAGCCTCTGACTTTAGGCAGAGGTACTGATAACTGATAACTGA
>NZ_CEZPJD010001084.1:0-2159 GCF_983059655.1 Okeania sp. | reverse complement strand
TCCAAAGCTCATGCAATCATTCATGGGTAAGTTTGGGTAAGTTTAGTAGAACGGATGGTAAAACTGATTTTACCAGAATTAGTTCATTTGAGAAGGCAGTTGCGTGGAGCATGAACTATATCATGTCCGGTTGGATAGTTATTGTAATAGTGGGGAAGTCAGGAAGATTAGATATTCGTGGGCGTTGCTGAATAACAGTATGATTGTTAGTAGTCAGTAGTCAGATAGATACTAAATATCTGCTTGCTTTATACAAGAAAGACTAAAGAGATTGTACAATCCATATATTCTGTTATTTATTAGACATCTCCAAAAATCAAAAAGAAAATCAATTCTTATCCAGAAATTATTAATTATTCTTCTCTGTTCCCAGCTCCGGTGTTCCCTGTTCCCTCTTTTCTGGAGATGTCTATTATATAGATTAGTGACTATATTATTTACTCTAGTTCTAGCTCTCATAACTATTTTCAGCAATACCTCAAATCATTATTCCTGACTTCAATTTTGCTGTTCCCGCAATACTAACGGACGTAACAAAATTTGATTTTTTAATAGATTTACCGCTCTCGAATAATAAGGGTCTGATATAGTAGCGATCGCTCCTGGTTGCCTATATAAACGTCGTTTTTGAGAATCTGTCAAATTTATGCTGACATCTGGAGTAACACCTTTTTTACTAATATCAGTTCCTTTAGGAGTATAATAATGAGCAATTGTTACTGCTAAACCCGAACCATCCGATAAAGAATGTACTGACTGTACCAAAGCTTTACCAAAAGTTTGGTCTCCCATAATTACAGCACGACCATTATCTTTAAGCGCCCCTGCTAAAATTTCACTAGCACTCGCTGAGTCACCATCTACCAAAACGACTATTGGTTTATCAGTTAAAGCTGAACGGTTTGCTCGCAATTCTTGCTTTTCTCCATTACGGTTAACTGTGCTAACAATAGCACCTTTATCCATTAACATCCGAGCAATATCTATACTAATGCGCAATAAACCACCTGGATTACCCCGCAAATCTAAAACATAACCATCAGCATTTTGATTATCCAGATTTTCGATCGCCTTCTCCATCTGTTCTCCCGCATGGGCGCTAAATTCTTGTAAATGGATATAGCCAATACGTTTATTCCCTTCACGCTTGAGATCGTAACGAACTGCTTGTAATTCTATTCTTGCCCTGGTTAAAGTTACATCAAATTCTGCTTCTCCAGAACGCATGACTTGCAGTACAACATCTGTACCCACATCACCTCGGATTAGTTTTGCTGCTGCTGAGACATTCAAACTAGCAGTAGGTTTGCCGTCAATTTCTAGGATTTGATCTCCTGGTAATAAACCTGCTTTCATAGCTGGAGAATTTTCTACAACATTCACCACCGTAATTACTTTGGTCAGCTCATCCTCCTTGAGCTGCATTCCCACTCCAGACATTTCCCCAGATGTTTGATTAGTTAAAGCTTTAAACTGTTCCGGATCTAGGAAACGAGTATAGGGGTCATTAAGTTGATCTAACGCTTGACGTAATGCCTCATAAGCTTGTTCGCTAGAAGTATAATTTTTCTCTAACAAAGTTCGCCTAGTCGCTTGCCAATCTGTGTGATTAAAACTACCATCAACATATTCTCTATTGACAATTTGCCATGCTTCATCCAGAACTGCTTTCGGGCTATTTTCTAAATTTGCCCCAGCAGGCTTACTCAGGTTAGGGGCCAATAAAGATAAAGCTGCGGTTGTAGCGATCGCTCCACTGTACAAAATGGCTTGAAGAATGGAGTTGCGTTTTGAGGCTGATTTCATTGCATTTTTTTAGTAGTTGGACATTTATTGCTCTTGACGTTCCCACTAATTTATGGTAATGGGATAGTATTTTTTTGAAAGAAGTCTAATATACTACAATATTAGCTGAATATATTTATTATTGTATCTATAGTGACAAGGGAACTCACTATCTAGTCAAATTTTACCGTTACGACTATTGTCTCTAACTCTAATATTTTAGAAGAGTTAAGTAATTAAAATAAATTAACTGATAATCATCTTACAGTACTTTTTAGGATGGTAAGGTACAGTTTAAATTGAAGCAAAGAAGGAAGAGGGAAAATAAATTAACGCACTTATGCTGATGGCAGAGGGCAAAAGGAACAATTGGA
>NZ_CEZPJD010001083.1:0-2165 GCF_983059655.1 Okeania sp. | reverse complement strand
GCACAACGATATAAACCGAGTAAAGAATAAGTGCGTATAGTGCAAAAATTGTAGTAGACTGTTTCATTTTAAATAGTGCATTAGAATTGTCATTGCGAACGATAGTGAAGCAATCTCTAGCCAATTTCCTATTGCATCATTTTAGTTGAAACTATCCATTAGGTTGCGTTAGACGGTAAGTTTATACTCTGACCAAAAAATCAGGTCTCAAGCCTCCCCTTTTAAGGGGATGAAAAAAAATCGATTCAGTATTTCAAGCCTCCGACTTTAGTCGGAGGTTCACTGATAACTGATAACTGATAACTGATAACTGAAATGACAGTGATTTAGCAATCTGTCGTAACGCACCATTGAATATGTATCAGTCTACTAAGTAGCCCTGTAAAAATAAGTTGTACAAATTTTATCTAAAATGGATCATTAAATCTAGCTTCCATCAAAAAAACTGTTCAGGTTATTCTTACACGGCTCCTATAGCGCTACAAGTTTAGGTTAGGACATTCCTAAATCCACCAAACCCACTCACAGTTTACTTTTGCCTGTTGCCTGTTGCCTGTTGCCTAGCGCGTAGCGCTATAACTGGTAACTGATAACTGATAACTGATAACTGAAAAGACGTTTCTACTTTTTAGCAATGAATAATAATGTACCTCGAATGTTTCGCGCTCAAATAGAAGGGCGCTGTCAAATACAAAGATTACCTCAAGAACATGAAGATGCTGCTCATTGGGTTGACGAATGGGTAAAAGGAGCATCCCCTGATGTCCTGAACTTTAGCGATCGCATACGTTGGCAAGATTACAGAATTAGTTGGCGGTTTATCAGTAACAGTGGCCAAGATGAAAGCGTGATTCGTCCGGTAATTGGAGCTAAAGGTTATCCCTATTATCCAGGTTCGAGTATGAAAGGTGCTTTTTTACGAATGTGTTCTTCAGAAGAAGCTATCATATATTGCGGAAGTCAAAGTGGCAAAGAAACTAAACCTGGTATTCTCAGGTTTCATGGCGGATATCCCAAAGATAACAATTGGAGAAATAACGAATCAAAAGATAGGTTAGTTGATGTCGTACATCCTCAAGAATCTTGGCAAATAGAAGAGCAAGCAGAACATAGTGCTTTTGTCCAAATTTCTCTCTATCAACCTACTCTAGTATTTGGCATTTCTAGCAATCAAGATTTAGATGAAACAGAGTGGGAAAAAATTTGGGAGATTTGGAAAAAAGCTCTCAGTCAGGGAATAGGCACCCGTGTTAGTGCAGGTTACGGACGCCTAAAAAGCCATAAGGAAAACCGTTTATGTCCCCCTATCCATCTCAAAGGTGAAGGTTTAGCATCCCAATTAATTAATGGTAAAGGAGAATTGCGCCCGAATATGTTCAAAGCGGCACTTCGGGGTCATACTTTACGGTTATTTGGTGGAGTAACCGATAAAATTACTGCTCAGGAATTAACTAAAAAATTATGGGGTGGTTTTAATGGCAACAGTTCTTATGTTGGCAAATTAGGTATAGCTTTTAATGCCGTTGAAGAAGAAGTATTTGATTTCACTTTCGGCAATTCTAAATTACCTGTTTATGACTTAAATCAGGGAAACTTAGAAATTTTGTGCATGAAAAATATTTCACCTCAAGAAAGAGGTTATTTAAAGACATTAATAGTAAATATTGTTAAATTTTCTATGTTATTAGGTGGATTTGGCAAGTCTTGGAGACGAGTTGACCATCGTTTGTTTTTCCAAGACTATTTTAGGAATAATAGTAAAGCAATGATTGGTTGTCATTGGCAGTTTATTGAACACTCGGAAAAGTTGTATATTCCTGTTAACGATTTGTCTGATGTAACTAAATTTTTAAATGATTTACAACTAAAAATCAAAGGATATATTAAAAAGGTGGAACAGAAAAATTTAGCTCAACAACCAACTAAATGGAGAGAAGCATGGCATCCTAAAAAAGTGCAAGTTTGGGGTCGAATTGCCGATAATTATTTAGATAGTCAAGCAGTTTATTGGTTTCATGATGATTATCAAAGAGGAAAAACAATTAAAAACTCAGACTTAACAGGAAAAATTAGTCAAGTAGGACGAATATGGCATCGGATGTATCCTCGCTATATTCTTCAAAATAAACAGTTAGTATCAACCAATGAATATGTGGAACTGCTAA
>NZ_CEZPJD010001082.1:0-2171 GCF_983059655.1 Okeania sp. | reverse complement strand
TTTAGCTATTTGGCCAATCCTGCAATTTGTAAATATACCAGCGCTCATTGCTATATAAAAGGGTTTTAGCACTAAAAAATGTCCTAACCAATTCTTGTAGTGCTATAACTGATTAAGTTTAATTAAATCAAAAAGTATTCTTAATTGCTTGCCAAAGTCCTAAGTTATTCTAATAATATTAGCTGATTTAAGACGCATATTTATCAACAAATCCTTGTAAACCAGAGTTATAACCTTGTCCAACTGCTTGGAATCTCCAATCATTATCTTTGCGATAAAGTCTGCCAAATTCTAGAGCTGTTTCCCGTGAAAAATCTTCTTCTAATTCATATTTAGCTACTTCTTCTTCGGTGGTAATATCATAGATTCTAATAAAAGAATTTCTCACTTGTCCAAAGTTTTGTCTCCTGGCATCTGCTTCATGAATAGTTACGACAAAAATTATTTCTTGAATAGCTCCATCTACTTTTGTTAAATCAATTTCTATAAGTTCATCATCTCCAGAACCTTCTCCTGTTCTACTATCTCCTGAATGTTTAACTGAACTATCTGGTGATATGAGATTATTGTAGAAAACAAAGTATTTTTCTGCTGGAATTTTTCCATTAGCTCCTAACATAAATATAGAGGCATCTAAGTCAAAGTCTGCCCCTGTGTCTGTAGTATTTACATCCCATCCCAAGCCAATACCTGCTTGCTTCAAATTGGGAGATTCTTTGGAAAGATTTACTCTTTCACCTTTGCTGAGATTAATAGACATAATTTTCCTCTTGTGTAATTTTGTTTGCTAATTCTTATTCTACAGGAATATTCAAGAATTTAGAATTTATAATTCAGAATTTAGAATTACCTCTTCTTATAAATAAGAGGACTAGATCGAAGGATTTTTTTTCTTTATGAATGGATAAAAAAGCGGTTGAGGGATGGCGAGATATCTGAGGCATATCCAATGGAGCAAGAGAATAAAAAAAATTCCCTTTTACATCAATCCTATCCGTTTTAAAGGAGAAGTAATTATTCATTATTAATTATTAATTACCTTTCCTACTTTCTGATTAACAAATTGTAAAGTAAAAGCTTCTTTATAGTTAGTATTTGGCTTAATTACTCCAGCTTCTACAACAGTATCAAAGAATGATTTCCATCGTTCATCAGTCATCGCACCAATACCTTTTGTTACAGCATCTCCAGAAATAATAATGCCATATTCTTTCATTTTTTCTAAGCTATAAGCTAATAAGTCATCTGTCATTTCTGGATTATCTTTTTTGATTAATTGATTAGCTGGTTCAGGATTTTCTAAATAACTATACCAACCTTTAATTGAAGCATCAACAAATCTCTGCACTAAATCGGGATTATTCTCTACCATTTTTGTTGTTGTTGCTATAGTAGTAGCATAAGGTTGATAGCCATAATCTGCTAATAACATTACTACAGGTTTAAAGCCTCCTTTTTTCTCAATTGTAAAAGGTTCTGATGTGATATAACCTTGCTGAATTGAATTTTTATCTAATAAAAATGGAGCCACACTATAATTGTAAGGACGTCTCTGGTCATCTGTATAACCATATTTAGATTTAAGAAATTCCCAAAAGGGTTTACCTGGTAAAGATGATGTCAAAATAGGTTTACCTTTGAGTTGTTCTAAGGAGTCATTTCCTACTCCTGGATGAGCAATTAATACTTGGGGATCTTTTTGGAAAATAGCTGCCACTGCAATAGTAGGAATTCCTGCTTCTACGGCACTAATTGCTTCTATACTTAAGCCCATATAAAAGTCAATTGCACCTCCTACTAATAGTTGAGTTCCATTCACCTGAGCATTACCCATTTTAATAGTCACATCTAATCCATAATCTTCATAAATACCTGTAGCAATTGCTTGATAAAAGCCTCCATGTTCGGCTTGAGCATACCAATTAGTTCCATAGGTAACTTTATCAAGATTTTTGTTATTTTTAGCATTAGAATTAGAGTTATCAGGAGTAGCACAACTTGTTAATATGCTGGTACTAATCGCGAGGCTACTATACTGAATAAATTGACGACGATTAATAGAATTCATTTTTTTCATTTATTAGTTAACAATTATTAGTTTTCAGTAGCTGATAGCTTTTTCAGTTATCAGTTATCAGTTATCAGTTATCAGTTATCAGTTATCAGTTATC
>NZ_CEZPJD010001081.1:0-2174 GCF_983059655.1 Okeania sp. | reverse complement strand
AATTTTGTGGTCTACTCAAATGAAAAGCGCTGTAAAATAATTTATTATGGTTAAGATTCAGGATCAAGGTAAAACTATAACTTGCGATCGTGGTGCAAATCTGCGTCAGGTTTTACTGAAAAATGGTGTCGATCTCTATAACGGCAATGCTTCAATTATTAACTGTCATAGTATTGGTACTTGTGGCACTTGTGCAGTGGAAATAGAAGGAGAAGTTTCTCCGCTTCAATGGCGAGAAAAAGCCAGACTTTCTGTACCTCCTCATTCTCCTAATTCTGGTAAACGTTTATCTTGTCAAGTGCAAGTTTTAGGAGATATCAAAGTAACTAAATATAATGGTTTCTGGGGGCAAGGTTCCGAAATTGTTTGGACTCCTGAAGAATAAAATATACTTTGAGAAAAATCACTAAAAATATCTGCTAAAAAGGGATAGACTAGGGATAAAAGTTTCAGACTTTTGAGCTATTTTTTGGTTTTTTACAAATGATTTGGGATTATTCTCTGATAATAAAAACATAGAAAAAATATTATTTATAGCAACCGCCAGGTTGATGTTTGATAATTAGTGCGAGCATCTTGCTCGCGTCATAAATCATCATAATTACCGAAAATTTGTGGTTTAAAGCCTCCTCTTTTAAGGGTATAAAAAGAAAAATTTTCCTTTGAGTCAATCATATCTGTTTTCAAGAAGAGGTAATTATTAATTATTAATTATTAATTGTTGAACCGATTTCCTAACTATAGTGGCGACTGTTATGTCTTTGAATAAAACCAAAGTATAGAACTCAAAAAGTGTTGCCAATAATCATCCATAAATCCATGTAAAAAAATCTTATCGCATCCTTCTTCACTACTCCTTATTTAGAAAATGAATCAATCAAGCAATATCCTAATAATTGGTGGCGGTATTATTGGTCTATCAATAGCAATAGAACTAACATTACGAGGAGCTAAAGTAACAGTTATTAGCCGTGATTTTCAGCAAACAGCAACAAATGCTGCTGCTGGAATGTTAGCTCCTCAAGCAGAAGCTATTCCCCCTGGTAAAATGTTAGATTTATGTTTAAAAAGTCGGGCACTATATCCAGAATGGGTAAAAAAAATAGAATCAATTAGTAATATAGAAACTGGCTATTGGCCTTGTGGTATTTTAGCCCCAATTTATGCAGAAAATGATAGAGAAAATTATGCTTTTCAAAGCCTAAATTATCAATGGTTAAATCAAGCAGAAATCCATCAATATCAACCAGGATTAAGTCAAGAAGTAATTGGTGGTTGGTCTTACCCTGAAGATGGGCAAGTAGATAATCGTTATTTGTATAATTCAACTATTACAGCAGCTAAAGAGTTAAAAATTGATATTCTTGAAGGAGTTGTTATAGAAATAATTCATAAAGAAAGTAAAATTCAAAGCATCAAAACATCAATAGGTGAGTTACAAGCAGAACATTATGTATTAGCCACAGGTGCATGGTCTCAGGAGTTATTACCAATACCTGTATTTCCTAGAAAGGGGCAAATGTTGTCGTTAAAAATTCCCTCAGATATAACTAGAGAAAATCTACCTTTACAGCAAGTTTTATTTGGCACAGAAAGTTATATTGTACCGCGCCAAGATGGAAGAATAGTTATCGGTGCAACAAATGAAAATGTCGGATTTTCAGAAGGAAATACAGCAGCAGGAATTTCAATATTACTTGGAAATGCAATTCGGTTATATCCGATTTTAAAAGATTACAAAGTATTAGAATTGTGGTGGGGTTTTCGTCCTGATACTCCCGATGAAATGCCAATATTAGGAACAAGTAATTATGATAATTTGACTATTGCTACTGGGCATTATCGAAATGGAATTTTATTAACACCTGTAACAGCAATTTTAATAGCTGATTTGATTTGGGATAATAAATCCGATGGGTTATTAGATGCTTTTAATTATTCTAGGTTTATTGATAATGGATAATTATTTTGCCCCCCTAGCCCCCCAATTTTGGGGGGAACATTGAAGTCAGAAGTCAGAAGTTATTTCTGTTATCAGCGATCAGTACCTCTGCAATATTTTGCTCCCCTAGCCCCCCAATTTTGGGGGAAACATTGAATCCATTAGCTGCTAAAAGTCCCCCTTTATTAATCCCCCTCCCGTCCCCCTTGGAAAGGGGGAAGCCAGAGGATGC
>NZ_CEZPJD010001080.1:0-2174 GCF_983059655.1 Okeania sp. | reverse complement strand
GGATTCTCTCTAGGGCTTTCCTCCATTGAAAAAGTTGAGTCCGGCGAATATGATGTAGTTTAATAAAACTAGCAACTCGTCGCCAATGACTCCAATCATGTTTGTTGACATCCTCCGGTCTCAACAAACATTTGGGGATTTTTTCTGATAAGTTTAAGGCTCTACGACCAATTACTAAAGCAGCAGCAGTGCCACTGTTTAAACCGTATTTAGCCATGTAATTAATCATACCTATCACGCTAGTAAAAGCGGGATTGACTGCGATCAATTGAACTCCAAATCTTCTACAACGTGACTCCAAAGCTTCTCTAAATATTCCCGTAGCTAAGTTGGAAAGCATCTCATTATAGACTTTACTTTCCTCACTCATCTGAGACTTTTTTTTACTGAAATCTAGAGACTCAATGGCTATTGCACATTCAAAAAACTCTGCTAAGAACACAACTTGACAAACAATATTTCTCATAGATGCTTGCCGTTGTCCTGTAGTTTGATTTTTCCATTGATACGGTATCTCTTCTAAATATTCAATATTACCATCCCACTTAACATAAGTAACTGAAATTGAATTAGCATTGAAATCAATACCTATACAACCATTTTTTCTGGTATGAATTACGGGAGTTTCTTGTACGTAAGTAGAAAGATGTATGTACCAATTATCCTGTTTATGTTCCCTGCGAAAAATAGAAATTGTGATAGGTTTTAAGCAATTTAAAGCATAATCCAAGTCTGAGCTTCTATATCTGCCATCCCTATCTAAAACAGAAAATTCTAACTGTATTTTCTGACCATATTTATCCTGTAATGGTCTAGGTAGTTGAACTTGTAGTTGATATAATCCATTCTCTTGTGATGGGAAAACTTTCATCATAGTTCCACCGCCAGGCTGAGATTTTCCCACACAGAAAAACCTGCCTGAACGTTTCTTTCTCCAATCAATACCCCATTCCTGTCTGGTTTTGTATCCGTTTTCTGCTAAATTATGTTGAGCATTAAATAATTTCTGCGAACCAAAACAAATATGTAAACGTTCTGTAGAGTTTAACTTCTTTAATTTTTGTTTCAGACGTTGTATTTTTTGAATTTTACTTTTTAAACCTAGCAATTGATTTTGAAATTTATTTCGAGCTTGTATATGTGGGAAGCCTTTTTTTGTTGCTAATTTTAAAGTTTTTTCTAGGGTAGTGATGAGTTTTTTTGCAGCCGTTGTTTTAGCTTTAATTTGGAGTTCTAGTTTAGTAATATTGTTAGTTTTAGCTATTTTTAATTGCTTGAAGCACGCTCGTGCTTCAGTGGCGATTGAGTCAGCCCATGCCCATTGGATGTTAAACCTCTTCATTAGACGCTTTTCGACAACGGATTCTGACAACTTCTCAGTTTGCATCCAGTTGAGAGCAGACCGTTTCCAGGATTCGTACAATACCCCCAGTTCCTCAAAGACAGGATGATATTCAATTTTTGCTTCTATCCCTCTCAAGGAACCATGAGACTTGGCCATTGCTAACATTGAATTATTTTACTCAAGGTTAGCATGGTTTGTCTAGGAATGTCAATAATATTTGCTATAGCTTTTACTTTTTCTTTTGCATAGTTTCTAGAGCCATATATTCGACATGAAAAACAGTGGATAATAGCCAACATATCTTCTACTAACTCCTGCTGTGGTGCTAGATTAGGCTGGTTGGCCACAATGATTTGACAACCGGAACGGTTCACTAATGTTTCAACTAAATCAAAAGCAAATCTACATAATCTATCTTTGTGGGCAACTATAATACTTTCTGTCTTACCATCTATAGCATCTATGACAATTTTTAAGAACTCTCGGCGCTTAAAATTCATGCCTCCGCCTATTTCACAAATCCACTGATCGACACATAAACCCTTAGCCAAACAAAATTGTGCCATAGCCTCTTTCTGGTTTTGTAGTTCGGTTTTTTGTTTAGCGGAAGATACTCGACAATAAACTACTATTTTTCGTTTGGTAGATTGAGGTTTTAACCCTCTTGCTACGGCTAAATCCTCTTCGGTATAATAGCGGTGATTTGACATTGTGCGCTTGGCTTTTAACTTTCCAGAATTATCCCAACGCTGTAAAGTTTTAACACTAACTCCTAATCTTTCTGCAAATTCGTTTGGTTTCATACCCTAGACATTTTGTATATATTTGT
>NZ_CEZPJD010001079.1:0-2179 GCF_983059655.1 Okeania sp. | reverse complement strand
ACTTTAATATAGGAATAAAAAAAGGCTGTAGTAAATCTTTAATCTGAATTATCGTTATCAAAAAAACTGTACAGAAAACATAATTATGGTCTCATCATTACCACTAAATTTTCAAGTCAAAGGAGAAGGTTTTCCCATTCTTTGCCTCCACGGACATCCAGGCTCGGCCCAATGTATGTCAGTCTTTACCAACTCCCTCTGCCAAAACTTTCAAACTATTGCTCCTGACTTAAGAGGTTATGGCAAAAGTTATACGAAAAAAGACTTTGAGATGACTCAACATTTAGTAGACTTAGAAACACTGCTAGACCAACTTCAGATCCCCAAATATTTTATCTTAGGATGGTCGTTAGGTGGAATTATTGCAATGGAGTTAGCTCTAAAAAACCCAGAGAAAGTTGCAGGTCTGATTTTAATAGCTACCGCAGCAAAACCTAGAGGTAATCATCCACCCATTACTTGGCAGGATAATCTTTATACTGGTTTAGCGGGGATTATAAATTGGTTTATACCTGGATGGCAATGGAATATTGATACTTTTGGCAAGCGATCGCTATTTAGATATCTCATTCAACAACACACTCCTACTACCTATAGATATTTAGCAACAGAAGGAGTTGCTGCCTATTTACAAACATCTAAATTTGCCACTCGAGCATTAAATCAAGCTTTAAGAAGTGGCTATAACAGATTGAGCGATCTGCCCCAAATTCAATGTCCTTGCTTAGTATTAGCTGGAGCTAGCGATCGCCATATTACACCTGAGTCCAGTCAAGAAACAGCTCTACATCTCAATCATGCACATTGGCGATGCTATCCTAACACCGCTCATCTTTTTCCTTGGGAGATTCCTCAACAAGTACTAACAGATATTAAAAAATGGATACAGCCTCACAAAACATATTAAAAATTTTTGTAAAAGTAAATTAAAAGTAAAAACTCAGAAAAATTGATAATTTCCTGTAAAGATAGAGGGCAGGAGGCATTTATGCAGAAAGAAATTCTGACTCCAGCATAGATTGCCCGTAACCTAAGGGAACAAGGGTATAAAACCCAATCCAATTGTTACTTCTGCCATCTGCCCTCTGCCTTCTGCCTTCGTTTATAATTTCCTTAATAGGATAAGGTTTGGGGACTAAAAGCAGAATTTACTACTCTTGTATCGCTGCTATTTTCCAATTCATCATAAATAGTTAATTCCACAGGTTTAGACTGTTCAATAAACACCTGAATACCCTGAGTACCTTCGCTTTTTAAATCTTCTATATAACCAGCCTCAGCAGATCTTGCTTCTTCAGGTGTCGAAAAAGGTCCAAAATAATAAGTGCAACGAGGGTTATCAGTAAAAATTTTCACCCACCAATCCAGGCTAGAGAAGTTTAGTAAATTTACCAATCTTTCTTTCATACTATGTTAATTATCGTTGTATTAGTAGTTGCTTTTGAAGTTACTGATTATAAAATTTGCCGATGTTTGTGATTTTAGGAGCAAAAGTTCTAAATAAACTATCAGGAAAAATTTGAATCGATAACTAAACTATACAAATTATCAAGAGTATTTATTATAGTGAACCGGGAGTTTCAAAATCTATTTCGCTGGTAGTAGCAACCTAGCTTATAGAAAACTGTTGTACCCATGTTAAGCTATACTTCATGCTCTCTATTTTGTTATACTATGACAATTCTATTTTTTCAATGATATTTTGGTGGTTGTGCATTAGACATTTCCAGAAAAGAGGCAATAGGCAGTAGGCATTAGGCAGTAGCGGGGAAAGAATTGATAATTTCTGCGTATGGGATTGATTTGATTTTTTATTATTGGAGATGTCTATTGTAATAGTGGTCTATTCTAATTAGGGTTTGCTGATTAAATATCAAATAATTACCAGATAAAGGTTTAAGGCTTTTTATATATTGAAAAAGTACATGGTTTTCAGCTCTTCATGCTCAAAAAGGAGCGTACTTTTAGTAAGAGTTGGGCAAAAAAATTCTCCCCTACTCCTTAAAAAAGACTTTTTCAGCAAGCCCTAATTATAGCAGTGTGCAATGGCATATTTACAAATTGCAGGAGGTGTCCAATAGCTAAAATCGGCATTGCTGAATTAAGGTATGAAAGTAGGTTTATAGGGAACAGGGAACAGCGGTGCGACCCCGCGTCGGCGAAAGACGCAAGCGGTCAG
>NZ_CEZPJD010001078.1:0-2180 GCF_983059655.1 Okeania sp. | reverse complement strand
AGAGAGGGAATGCTGACCAAGAGAGGCAACAGGGGTAATAAAAAACCGATAATATCAGACTTTTAGCTATTGGACATCTCCTGAAATTTGTAAATATGCCAGCGCACATTGCTATATAAAAAATATTTTTGGCGTTGGTAACTGATGGGATGATTTACGGCAGATTCGGTCGTATATAAATATACTTTAAAACCTCCTCTTCTTCCCTCCTAACTCCTGACTACTGACTCCTTGTTTTATAAGTTTCTGTATCACTCAGAATATTCACATAAAATAAATCTATTCCCTCCTGCTCCAATAAAGCCAATATTGCCAAATTTAATTGGTCATAAGCCCTCGAATAATTATCCAAATCATTAGTAAATCCAATTACTCTAATTACGCGAGAATTTCTTTCCAACCCATTAAATCTGACCATACAAGAATCATATAAAAGGTCAATATTTTTGGGAATTCCTCGAATTTTATCATTAAGATAGGCTATCTTCCTAGCTGAAATTCCGTCAATCTTAATATATAAATCAATAGATGCTTTCTTCCTATCGTTAGGCTGTTGAGATAAATTTTTAATGCTACCATCAATCATTTTAGAATTAGGAAGTTTTTGAGTAGCTCCCTCAAAACCAATATAAATTGTTGTACTTCTAATGCCTATATTTTTCACCTCCGCCCAACGACCACTTGGTAATAAAAGCCAGTCATCTACCCGATATAAACTATCACTATAAATAACAATTGTAGCCAACCAATCACCAACAACATCCTTAAATAATAAACCTAATGTCAGACCAGCACCGCCGATTAAACCAACAATTGCAGTGGCAGAAGCTCCCAATAATACTTCTCCTGCTTTTAGAGCAAAAATTACTATGGCAGTTAACCTAAATAACCTCGGAATATAGGGGCTAATAATATCATCTAATTCGGTATCTGTGTGAGCTGACAAATTTTGTAGTAGCTCTCCTAAAATAGGAGATGTATGGTAAACAATTAGTGCTATATTTCCTACTATTGCTAAATTAATAATTCCTGTAATTGTTTGATTTAGTTGGGGAGTAATATAATCTGTCAGTATTAATTGTATTACCCACAATCCCATTAAATAGACAAACCATCCTATGGGTTTTTTAATAACTGCAATTAATTGGTCATCAAGGGTAGTTTTCGTATTACGAGTTAAAGCTTCAATCCGCCTAATCACAACTATAGTTAATAATTGTTTTAATACTAATGTTGCTATTAAAGCCAATACTATAAAAAATATGATTATGACTGGTATATCCAGAATTTCGATGTTTTGGATAATTTGCCAAATTGCTTCCATAATTAGCCGATAGTAGTAAATGATGAAAAAACTTCAATACTTAACCTGATAATTAAGTAGTAAAACACCGTTGGGATAAACTTTGCTATTGATTAATTCTAAAACTGTCTCCTCGATCGCTCCAGTAAAAAGTGGAATTCCCGAACCCATAAAAAACGGATTAACTTTCAAAATTATTTCATCAATCAAGTTTTTAGTAAAAAAAGTTGTGGCTAAATTTGCACCACCACAAAGATAAATATCCTTACCTGTTGCATTTTTTAAACCGATCGCTAATGCATCTGCATTTTCCGCAACAATTTCAACTTTTTCATCTGGACTTTCTTTCATTGTGCGTGAAAAAACATAGCTTTTCATAGTAGGGTAGGGATTAGTTATACCTGCTTTTAACCCCACTTCATAAGTTTTTCGCCCCATTAAAACTACATCAAACGAATTGAGAGATTCTATATAATCTTGCACATGATCCCCTTGAGGAAGAAAACCATCACATGAGCCATCTTCGCGGGCAATAAACCCGTCAACACTGCAAGCTACATAATATTTTAGTTTCCTCATTTACAGCTCTCCTCAAATATAATGTAAATAATTTTATTCTTTTATCTCAATTATTGTAGCAACAATTACAGCAGTTTTGGAGTTGATGAGGTACGAAATTTTAGGACTTTAGGGAGTAGGAACCCACCCCTAACCCCTCCGGTGGAGGGAAATTTGGGAGTAGGGAAAAAAAGATTAATTTTCAAACTGTACCTCACTATCCGCGCAAAGTGCTGTAATATTTTCAACTTATGGTTTAAGTTGAATACGCCTAGTGCTGCTACGCGGAAGTTAAAAATCGCAAATAAAGTCACTTTCC
>NZ_CEZPJD010001077.1:0-2182 GCF_983059655.1 Okeania sp. | reverse complement strand
ATAGTCAAACAAATTAAGATGAAACGGCGAAAATTGATACGTTATGCACAAGCAAGTTTATTAGCCTTAATGGGAACTGGTTTAACATCTAAATTTCACCACTCTCAAGCACAAACAGGAGAATCTTTAACAATTAAATGGTTAGGACATACTTGCTTTTTATTTGAAGATGCAGCAACTAAAGTATTAGTAAATCCTTTTCGCCCAATAGGTTGTACAGCAGGATATCGTAATCCTACAGTAGATACAGATTTAATTCTAATTAGTAGTAGATTATTAGATGAGGGAGTAGTAGAAGGTTTTACAAGTAATCCCCCACCAATGTTGTTATATGAACCTGGGGTTTATCAGGTTGATAATAGACAAATTCAAGGAATTCGTACTACTAAAGATAGAGAAGGTGGACGTCGGTTCGGGACTAATGTGGCTTGGTTATGGAAGCAAGCAGGAATCAAGATTTTACATTTAGGGGGACTAGCAAGTCCCATTGGAATAGAAGAACGTATTTTAATTGGGCGTCCAGATTTGCTACTCATTCCTGTAGGTGGAGGGCCAAAAGCATATACTCCTTTGGAGGCAAAACAGACGTTGGAAGTTCTAAAACCTAGAATTGTGATTCCTACTCATTACAAAACTGAAGCTGCTGATGAAGCTACTTGCGATATTGCTTCTATAGAAGAATTTCTTGGTGTGATGGAAGGAACTCCAGTAAGAGTTGTCAATCAGGATACAATTTCGATTACTAGAGCTGATGTACCTCAAGAAGGCTCTATAATAGAAGTTTTGAGCTATGGATTTGATCAGATATCTCCAGATTCTCTCGGAATTAATTAAAAACTGAAAAGTAAAAATTGAGTGTAATTATGTAAATTATCTTGACACTACTTAAAATTTTGCTACAATTTTTCATATAAGTTTACATTTATTCTAGATGTGAGCTTCTACGGTGGTTAGTGAGAGCTACGCTCCGCTAACGCATTTCGCGCCAGCGTCTCTCTGTGGACTGGATAACGCCGACGTTGCTAGGTAGAAGCACCGAATAGAGCAGACTATTGAAAATCATAGATTTTACAGATAGTTGATAGTTGTAAGTTTCTAAGAACAGCAACCTTAAATTCGGTGATACGCTAAGATAATGCAAGAAAAATATCAAAGCGTCATATACTATGGCGTTTTATTTTATGGAATAGTAGAGGTAAATGATGAATAATCAAAAAAGTTTAAATATAGTTCAAAAAGCGATCGCTATCTTAGGATTAGTTGGTACTGGCGCATTCTTCGGTCTACCCGCAGTAGCTAACTTCTCTCAAAAATCCTTAACTCAGTCATTAGCTAACCAACCTTTACAAATTGCTGACTCTCACTCTAAGGATATTGTGGCAACTGCAGCAGAAGCAGGTCAATTTAATACTTTGGCTGCGGCACTAAAGGCTGCTGGTTTGGTAGAAACACTCCAAGGAGAAGGCCCTTTCACAGTATTTGCTCCTACTGACGAAGCATTTGCAGCTTTACCAGCTGGAAAAGTAGAAAAGTTATTATTACCAGAAAACAAAGATAAACTGGTAAAAATTCTGACTTATCATGTAGTCCCTGGTAAAGTAATGTCTGGCGACTTAGAATCTGGAATGGTTAAGACTGTGGAAGGTAGTGAAGTAGAAGTCAAAGTTTCTGATGCAGGTGTGAAGGTAGGAGATGCCAAAGTGCTGAAAGCAGATGTACCTGCGAGTAATGGTATAATTCATGTGATTGATACAGTAATTATTCCTGACTAATTAATTAGAGTTATACCATTTATTTAAAATATGTGGATTAAACCCATTCTTAACTATGCTTATGAATGGGTTTTTTAATTGAAATCAGAAATAATATCAAATCCGGTTTACATAGAAGGTTTATTGTGAAGGTAAGGCAGAAGGCAGAGGGCAGAAGGGTTAGAATAATTTAGACAAATTCGCTTTTCAAAACCGGATTTGGTATAAGAAATTTTTAGTTGAAATATCATTTATTGGCTTGAAGATCTCTTTATAATCAAAGGAAAATTTGGTTAAATTATTTTTATTATTCTGATTATTTGTAAAATTATTTTTTTAATTGCTATCATATAGCTTGAATTATTTCTTTTGGTTGTAAAGAATTTAAATTTTATCTAGGTATACTAAAAAACCTTGTTTTTTTTCTGTTT
>NZ_CEZPJD010001076.1:0-2183 GCF_983059655.1 Okeania sp. | reverse complement strand
TACCAGTGAAGAGCAAACTTCTCGCAGACGTAGAGGTAAAATTAGACCGAAAAAATCTCCTAAATATCAAGCACAAGAAGAAGATAAAACAGAAGTTAAACCATTAGAGATTGTGAAGCCAGAGCCAATTTATGGAGTTAACAATTCTGTTGCTAAACGTGCTGCTGAACCAGGTAAAAAATGGGGGGATAATCAACAAAATGATGAAGATAGTTTGGAAAATCAGTTAGAAATAAAAGAAGATAAAAATTCTTCAGAAAATTCTGATAATGACATTGATATAGAAGATTTTTTCTAAGTTTTATTATTTCTCTTAGTCAGGCAACTATAGCGTTTCCCAAGGTCGTGAGGTATAGTTATCTTTTTGTCTTTTTATTCCCATATCCGGTATCCCTCAAACCTAAAATTTTGTACCTCATAAGTATGGGAATTGCTATATAGCGCTGTGCGCAGCTCATTTGGCAGTAGGCAATAGCGGTCAGACCCCGCGCCGCCGCTAGGCGCAAGCGGTCGGACCCCGCGTCGGCGTCAGACGCAAGGGAACGCCGACCAAGAGAGGGAATGCTGACCAAGAGAGGCAGTAGGGGAGATAAAAAGCTTATTATATAAAACTTTTAGCTATTGGACAGTTCCTGACATTTGTAAAGCAAGCCAGCGCACATTGCTATATTTGTTTAATTTTGGCAATACTCCTGATAACCATTAATGTAATTTTTGATAATATCTACAGCTTCTGGGCGCATATTTCTGTTTTCGGAACTAAATTCTCGATTTACAGAGTTAAAAGTTTGATAAACTTTACACCAATTATTCGTGCCAAGAGGAAAATACTTGTGCGCTACAACTAAGCTATTCACTACAGCAACTGCAAAATCTTCTTGATTCTGAACTAATGCTTTATTTGTTAAATTTAAGGCATTTATTTCTAATTCTTCATCTCCGATCTTGACGTTTTCTTTAATTGCAGAACTTTGCCTAAATGCTACTAAATAACCTAACGATAATGCCTCTTCTGCTGTCAAAATAGAGGGAGTAATTTCTGTGTACTTAATTCCATATTTGATAGCTAGGTAACCTAAATAAATTTCAGTATAATAATTATTATAACGCCAACCATGTTTTTTCACAGCCGTCATAATTAGCTGGTTAATGATTGCAACTCTTACATCATTAGAAATATTAGGATTGCCTAAAGCTTTTATCGTTTTAATATCCAAGCCATCCTCAATAGCGTGCTGAACAATTTCAACATCTTGATAAGCTTTACCAAAAGGGGTAGAAGTTAATGGACTATCTGCTAATGCTTGGGAAGTAGTTAATAAAAGGTGGAAACAGGTGACAGTAGCTCCTGTAATTCCCACAAAATTTAGTTTCATCAAATTTCTTAGATTCAACATAAATGTCAATTCTGAATACTTTTAATTTAGATTATAACAAACTCTTCAAAAATAAAAAATCAAATCAATTCCTATCCATAAATTATGTAAGTAGTCAGCTATCAGCTAATTAGTAATGAATAATTACTTCTCAGGTTTAGAAATGGTACTTTGGCAGTAAATTTTTATTCTTTCTCAATTTCAAAGGTTGCTTTTACCTCCTCCAAAATGAATAGCTGTTAACGCAGTTCCGACCATAGGAGGCTAGCTGACGGCTGTTTGCGCAGTAGTCCGCAGGAAATGCTTACTAAATCTATAAAACCCATTTTAATTCTATTTAACTATTTAAAAATAGATGGGAAGATGGGGAATATAGCGCTACGCGCAAGTCAGAAGTCAGAAGTCAGAAGTTAGAAGTAATCCCTGACGCTCGTTTGAGTGTCTATAATTGCCTTAATCTATTTGCGTAATGCTATATATCTCAAATGGGTTTTATATGCTAGTAATTTAGTCATTTTAATCACAACTATGATATTATTGCTTATTTTATTTTTGATAAAAACACCATAATAGTAGTTATAAGTCTAGATTAAATATCATAAATTATGTTACCAACTGATTTACTTGTCCATCGGCAAACCGGAGAAACAATTATTCCTCAAAAACTCAAAATTGATGCTAAAAATTTAGCCATTGCCACAGAGATGATTAATTCTTTCCAAGAAACAGTAGGGAAAACTCAAGGAGAACTTGATAAACGTTTACAAGAAATTGAAGGAGATGACCCCAACTATCGCTTCAAAAGAG
>NZ_CEZPJD010001075.1:0-2183 GCF_983059655.1 Okeania sp. | reverse complement strand
TGCGTAACTTTTCACGCCTTGATGAAGCAGAGATGAAGCTAGTTAATATTCATGAAGGAATAGATAGTACTTTACTAATATTGAATAATCGACTTTCTCCTAAAGGTGGAAAGCAGATTAATGTAATTAAAGAATATAGCGATTTATCTCAAATATCTTGTTATGTGAGTCAGTTAAATCAAGTGTTTATGAATATCTTGGTAAATGGAATTGATGCTCTGGAGGAAGCAATAGCAAAAGGCAAATTTTCTGAATCAAATGAACAACAAGTTCCCACAATTAAAATTCAAACAAAAGTTGTAGACAAAAATCTAGTAACTATTATTATTTCTGATAATGGTATAGGTATAAAAGAGCGAATACGTAGCAAAATATTTGACCCTTTCTTTACTACAAAACCTGTAGGTAAAGGTACTGGTATTGGTTTAGCAATTAGCTATCAAATTGTAGTAGATAAACATGGTGGTCGGATATTTTGTAATTCCCAGAGAGGAAAAGGAACAGAGTTTATTATCGAGATTCCTATGTAAGCATTTCCTGCGGAATGCTGCGCAAACAGCCGTCAGCTATCAGCTGGGGAAATAATTGATAATTTCTGTACGATAATTAATTTTATTTTTGATTTGTGGAGGTGTCTAATTGACATCTGGTGAAAAATATAGCGTTTCTCAAATTGGTGAGATACAGTTTTAGATCCCCCCTAGCCCCCCTTAATAAGAGGGGAACCGCATTTCAAGCCTCCTTATTGCAGAGGTCTGATAACTAATAACTGATAACTGATAACTAATAACTGATAACTGATAACTGATAACTGATAACTGGACCAGAAGAGCTACTCAAGTTAAATATTATGCTTTCGTGCATCAAACTTTTTAGGAATATTTTTATACTTGTAGTTTGGTATGGCAATTTGAGCAAGAACAAACTATCTCACTAAATGAACTAATAGAGGAAGTTTTTGGCCAGCATTGGCAAGATGAAAAATGGCATCAAGTATTGCAGTTTATTGCTCGAGCAATTGAACCTCAGTTTGTGGGAGAAATTATTAGTTATTTGATAAATTAAGATGGGGAAAAAGAAAATAGTCAGAATTTATTTTTAGCAACTAAATGTTTCTTTGAAGTTAAGAATATTCAGGATATTAGTGATGTAGGAACTGATTTATTAAATGAGTTAAAATATTTAGCAGATTACCATCAGTATGAAGCTTTTTTTGCCCTAGGACATTATTGGAATTTATAGCGCTGTGCGCAGGCAACAGGCAACAGGCAACAGGCAACAGGGGGAATAAATTGCTGATAATATAAGACTTTTAGCTATTGGGCAAATCCTGCAATTTGTAAATATACCAGCGCTCATTGCTATACAACTGCGATTTAAAGCATTACAACAAATAGCTATTGGTTGGAAAGATGAACCGGAAACTTTACCCTACTTCAAACGACTGATCGAGTGCGATAATAATACTTATATACGATTTGAAGCAGTGCGACAGATAGCTACTGTTTGGAAAGATTCTCCAGAAACTTTGCCTTTCCTCAAACAACTGGTACAGTCTGATAAGAATTATGATATACGATGTGAAGCGTTGCAACAAATAGTTACTGGTTGGAAAAATGACCCAGGAATGTTTCAGCTATTCTATAATTGCAATTGCGCACTCAAAGATCCATATCAACATCAAGATGTCTTCTTTCTGAGTGAAGAAAACCGTTCTACTAAACTTACCCAAACTTACCCATACTATGATTGCATGAGCTTTGGAGCTAGCTTCCTGTTTTGCGTTCCGCAATGCTGCGCAAACACAGAAGACCACTGACCGCAGTCTGTAACTTATCTTCTCCACAGGCTTAAATTCGCTTGGAACTCAAGCTACTGATACACATAGTTTTTCAGGTTGACAGCAGCATTAAAATCTCTGTCAGTTTCAAAACCGCATTCACTACATTCATAAGTTCTCAAGTGCAATGGCATTTTCTGTTTATGCCCACAATTTGAACATATTTGAGAACTTGGGTAAAATCTAGGAGCTATGACTAATTCACTACCGTACCATTCACATTTGTATGTAAGTTGACGCTTGAATTCATAAAACCCACAGTCTGCTATGGCACTTGCTAGTTTGTGGTTTTTGAGCATTCCACTTACATTCAAATCCTCAATTACTATGGTACTGTGGTTTT
>NZ_CEZPJD010001074.1:0-2184 GCF_983059655.1 Okeania sp. | reverse complement strand
TTCCCAGCTCCGGTGTTCCCAGCTCCGGTGTTCCCAGCTCCGGTGTTCCCTGTTCCCTCTTTTCTGGAGATGTCTATTGTATAGAAACCATTTGGTATCTTCATAAATATGCAGATATGCACGTTTTTTTAGTTAGGAGACAGGAGACAGGAGTCAGGAGGCAGAAAACAGGAGACATGAGACAAGAGACAGGAGGTAAGATTTGGGGAGAAATAATACAAAAAACACTCCTGCTTCAGATTCTTCCTCAAAATTGATGCGCCAAAAGACTTGACTACCATAATTAAGTAGGTCAATGTTGAAAATTATCGCTATGCAAAGGCAGAAGGCAGAATGGAAGAAAGTTTTGGGCAAGTTTACTTTTCGTTATATCCTTCTGTTTTTTTGCACCATCCTACTTAATTATTTATATATATCTCAAATGGGTTCTATAGTTGGGAGTAGGAGAGTGGGGAGATTGTTTAATTTTTATTTTCATAAAACTTTCTCCTTTTAATCCTCTTTCTTCCCTCCTGACTCCTAAGTAATTAAGATTACATGCTATTAAACAACGCCCTTTTTCTTGATTCAAATTTTATGACAAGACTTTTTAAGATAGTGAGGTAAAGTTTAATCTTAATTGCTATTCCCTATTTTCCCAAAATTTTGTACTTCCTCAAATGGAAAACTGCTGTAAATGAAATTTAAAATCACAATTTCTCCCTTTAAGATTGCTCAATACTTAACTTTTGGTATAATATTTTTAACTATATGCAGCATTGCTATTCAAATAGGTAAATATGTTTTTGATTACCGCGAACCTTGGACAAGATTATTTAATCTCGACCGAGAAATGAATATTCCAACTTGGTATTCATGTTTAATGTTGATATCTTGTGGATTAATTATTCGCGGAATTTTTATCATAAAAAGATCGTTATCTGACCGTTTCTGGCGAAAGTGGAAAATTCTCTCAATCATTTTCTTTCTATTAGCACTTGACGAAATAGCTAGTATCCATGAAATTTTGATTATTGATGACTTAGCAGATATTCTAAATCTTCCCAGTTTCTGGCATTCAGTGTGGGTAATTCCTGGAACAGTTTTAGTAATAATTTTTATCTGGAAATATTGGAAATTTATATTCTATTTACCAAAGCAATTGCGTCGATATTTTTTAATTGCTATTAGTTTATATGTGGGCGGTGCATTGGGTATGGAAATGGTCGGAAGTTACTATGATGGAATTGATGGTCAGCAGAATTTAGTTTACGCAATGTTAGCTACTGTAGAAGAAGTAATGGAAATGATGGGATGTGTGGTTTTTATCTATGGTTTATTAACTTATTTAGGCGAGTTAAATGCAGATATAGGGGTTGATTTTTATATTAAAAATAAGAGTTAATTAGAGTTTGCTGAAAAAGTCTTTTTACTATTCGTAGTAGTTATAGCAATATGATTTGAGTTGTGAGATATTGGCAATTTTTAGGGAACAGGGAACACCGGAGCTGGGAACAGAGAAGAGGAAAAAACGTATCATATGAATATAATAATTGCTATATTCTACACTTTTAAGAAACACCTCAATTCTCACAACTCATTCCTGATTGCTATAGTAGTTAGTAGTTAGTAGTCAGGAGAAATGGTAGATTACAGAAGATGTAGCTTGAATAATTGTCCTCCAATTTTTCCACCGTTGCCTGCCAAAATACTAGCTTTATGCAGCTCTTGCCACCGAAAAGCTGGAACTTTTTGAGACTAAAAAATGCTACAACCAATATCATTCAATGCTTTTGCTGACGCAAAGCTGTCGCTAAGGTATTTGATCGGCAAGCCCTAATTAGATTTATTGCAGAAGTCAGGGAATAGGGAATAGTAAACTGTAAAAGGGTTAAAAATTTCCGCTCCCAATTCTTGTAGCGCTATACTTTACAGCGGTTTTCATTTGGGTAAACCACAGTAAGGACGTTCCATGGAACGTCCCTACAAGGTTTGATGTGTGAAGGAAGATGTGGTTCATCAAGAGCGAAAAGCGCTGTATAGTTTTAGAGTGGATAAATAAAATATAAAATCAACTGTTTTTATGAATATTCGATCATGTGAAAAACTGGAAACAATTCGAGCTAAAAATGATATTACAGAACTTTTTAGGATAGTGAGGTACAGTTTAAAAATTAATCTTTTTTTCCCTACTGCCTACTCCCT
>NZ_CEZPJD010001073.1:0-2187 GCF_983059655.1 Okeania sp. | reverse complement strand
AATTATACATTTAGGAGCAAAAAAGTCTGGGAAAAATTAATTACGTTAATCATCAGAGATTTTCAGGTTTTAATTAATATATTATCTACCTAACGGGGTGATGATGTGACTGTGATAGCGGTTTTAACTAATTGCCTTAACTACTGAAATTTTGATCGACAAAGAATTCAGGGGTTTTTAACTGTCCAGTATAATCTGGTATTATCTACAAAAATCAACAAGAGTGAAAGATTATATTTTGGATAGACAAAAATTTATGACGAAAGTTGATGTCTCGAAAAATTGGAAATATTATAAATTTTTGGCAGCAGCTACTTACAGTATTATTTTCATAATTGCATTAACAGTAGTTTTTGTTCTTGCCAATATAGTTTTTCCTTATCCTAACATTCCTAATTATCCTAGTTATATTAGTGTTAAATTAAAAAATTTTGCCGAACACAAAGATGAATATAATGCTATATTTATCGGCCCTAGTACAACTTATCGCGGTATAGTACCTAATTTATTTGATAATTTAATGGCAGAACAAAACGTAGAAATTAAATCTTTTAACTTAGCATTTAGTGGAGCAACAGTAGCAGAGATAGACTTTTATTTAAGAACAATTATTGCTTTAAAACCGGCTAATTTAAAGTGGTTATTTATAGAATACCAAGATAGTTTGTATGAGCACCTAAGTAATGCAGATTCTGCCAGAAGTATATATTGGCATAGTCCCAAGGAAACTCTCTTAGCTTTACATATGGCGTTGGAACCAGAAAAACCCTTGCGAAGAAAGTTTTCTACTGCTTATGGTAACTTAAAAAGTCTATTCTATAGAATTTTATGGATGGGTATAATTTATGATTTTTGGTCAGAAAAAGTCTTAGGTGATAATTTAGTTAAATTTATAAAACAACCAGACTCCAGACTGTTGATACAAGAATCTGGATATTCTGCTTTAAATGAGGAAAAAAACTTGGTAAAAGTTGGATTCGTCGTCGGCAAAAATTTGTAAGTAATTTAGATAGTTATTATCAAAGGGTAGATAAATTGAAGCAAAGGAACACTTCATCAATTAATTTCTCTAAAACTTATAGCTTGAAAGTTATCAAAAATATGTGCGACCGCATCGAAGAACATAGAATTAAGCCCATTCTTTTTATATCTCCAACTGTGGGATATGATGAACAAACAGCAATCGAACTGTATAAAGGGCACAATACATCGGTAGTTTTTGCTTTAGATAATCCCGAAATTTTCCCTACTTTATATGAAGTTGAAATTAGATGGGATTTCTTGCACCTAAATGACAGAGGTGCAAGGAAATTTACTCGTTTTATGGCAGAACAATTTGCTAAATATCTGGAAACAAAAAAATCAGGAATCTATCCTTTATAAACATTAGAAATGATTTTTACAGATTTCGCTTCCTGTTTTTCTTCCTTACAGTTTTCTGTATCTATAAAATGCTGTAAATGTTATAATTTTAAAGAGTGATAAATTATATATTGAACGACAAAAATTTATGACGAAAGTTGATATCTCGAAAAATCAGAAATATTATAAATTTTTGGCAGCAGCTACTTACAGTATTATTTTCATAATTACATTAACAGTAGTTTTTGTTCTTGCCAATATAATTTTTCCTTATCCTAACATTCCTAATTATCCTAATGATGTTAGTTTTAAGTTACAATACTTTGCCGAACACAAAGATGAATATAACGCTATTTTTATCGGTCCTAGTACAACTTATAACGGTATAGAACCTAATTTATTTGATAATTTAATGGCAGAACAAAACGTAGAAATTAAATCTTTTAACTTAGCATTTAGTGGAGCAACAGTAGCAGAGATAGACTTTTATTTAAGAACAATTATTGCTTTAAAACCGGCTAATTTAAAGTGGTTATTTATAGAATACTACGATTATTTAATTGAAGAGTTAGGTGATGCAGATTCTTTCAGAAGTATATATTGGCATACTCCCAGACAAACTATCTTAGCTTTAGGTATAATATTGGAACAAGAAAAACCACTGCAAAAAAAGATATAGTGCTTATAGTAATTTAAAAAGTTTATTATATAGAATTTTATGGATGGGTATAATTTATGATTTTTGGTCAGAAAAAATCTTAGGTTATAACTTAGTTAAATTTATAAAACAACCAGACTCCAGACTGTTGATACAAGAATCTGGAT
>NZ_CEZPJD010001072.1:0-2188 GCF_983059655.1 Okeania sp. | reverse complement strand
TTGAATTTTGATTTCTTCAGATGTTAAGTCTTGCTCAGACTGCCAAATTTCCACAACCAATTTGCGGTATCGATTGGCCGCTCTTATTCCAACACTTTGGATTAATAGAAGATATTGCTGAATTTGACAGGGCAACATTTTGTTTTCTAGGTAAGGGGCTGACTTGGCAAGAAGTAAGCCCCTGGCAGATGGATATAAATTAAGTAATTCAGAAATTTTTAAGTCAGCTTGAACGGCTAAGAAGTCGTTATTTCATGCTTTTGTTGGTTAGATTCTCCTGTTAACCTCCCCCTTTTCTTTGGCTTATGATTGACATCATAGCAAGATGATAATACTATGTCAATATGATGTTCCGACAAAAGCAGACTATTATATTGCTAAGATGAAATGAACCAAGACGAGGAAAATGCCAAAAATAAGTCCAAAATTATACCAAGAGCCGAAGTACTCGATATCACTCAGCTTGACTCGGACAGCGCTGGACCACGTAGAGGAGATGGCCCAGGAATCCGAGGAGAAAATCAGTCGGAGCCAGGTAGTCGAGCAATTAATAAGAGAAAAAGCGAATCCATCACCGCCTCCGCTACCATTGACGGAGAAGGAAGCCATCCTAAAAAACTAATCGACCGATTGGAGCTTCTTGAAAAAGCTTTTAATCAGTATGTAGGGGCGCATCGGGACAGATTAGAAAAAAGGCTAGACGAAAATAGAGAGTTCACCCAAAAATTCATAGAAGAATTTGCTGCAATTAAGCAAGAAATATTAGAGGGTTCGCCCCAGCATCACAATGAATAATAAGTGTCCGGTGGTAGTTAATACCGTCGGATTTTTTCATGGAAAATCACTCAATTAATCAACAATGCGCGATCGCCTTTCAGTTGGCCCCAAAGGATTATCGCGATCGCGATAAGTGGCCGATTCAACTAATTTGCGGTATCGATTGGCCGCTCTTATTCCAACACTTTGGATTAATAGAAGATATTGCTGAATTTGACAGGGCAACATTTTGTTTTCTAGGTAAGGGGCTGACTTGGCAAGAAGTAAGCCCCTGGCAGATGGATATAAATTAAGTAATTCAGAAATTTTTAAGTCAGCTTGAACGGCTAAGAAGTCGTTATTTCATGCTTTTGTTGGTTAGATTCTCCTGTTAATTTCCCCCTTTCTTTTGGCTTATGATTGATATAGTAACTCAATAAAGATACTATGTCAACATAGTACCTCAATAAGTTCAGTGTCAGAAGTGTAGATGGTGTTACAAAACATGGATGGTGTTACAATGAGCATCAAAACCAATAGAGGAAATGAAAACAGAGCATCAGAAATACGGAGAACTCAAGGTCAAGACAGGTGTGTCCTTGACCAAGACAGCGATGAGCTACTTGGACGATCTAAGGAAGGAGGAGCAGGTCAGTCGGAGCGAAATGCTGGAACGGTTGGTCAGGGAAAAAGCGAATCCACCACCATTAACAGAGAAGGAGGCCATACTAAAAAACTAGCGAGCCAGTTGGAACTGTTAAAAGAGGCTTTCTATGAATATGTAGGGGCGCATCGTGGCAGACTTGAACAAAGGCTAGACGAAAACAAACAGTTCACTCAAATATTTGAAGAAAGACTTGCTGCACTAGAGCAAGAAGTATTAGGGTCGCCCCAGCATCACACCGAAGAAGAATAAAAGTCCGACGGTAGTTAATACCGTCGGATTTTTTCATGGAAAAATTCAGTTCAACCAGCAAAGAAACAATCAGAACCTTAAGATGAAAATCAAAATCAAACCATACACTTTTAAAGCAGAAACCGTTATAGCTAAAGCTATACAAAAAGCTATTAACTCATCAGAAATTAGTAGGTTAATAGTTAACAATTTTAACAACTTTGTAAGCATTTTAGGAGACATTGTACTTCCAAGACAGACTGCCAAAAAAGCAGCAGCAGAGGAAGAAGAGCGAAGACAAGCATTTGAACTATTTAAAATCCTATACGAAAGAAGTGAAGGTGAAGTAGACCCCATCAGAGACTCAGAATATTATCTTCAAGAGATAGACAAACTTGCGAAAATAGCTGTTAGAGATACCAACAAATTCAGAGAAGTCTACGCAAGAGAAAAAAGAACTGAAGATTGTGGAGATATCAACTAATGAACATATTAAAGCAATTAAAAACCCTAAATTGGCAAAATCAAGTATCAGTA
>NZ_CEZPJD010001071.1:0-2194 GCF_983059655.1 Okeania sp. | reverse complement strand
TACAACCTGAAATCCAGGTTTTTTTTGGAGCTTTTCAAAATGAAGAAAGTTTTTTGAGAACTAATTAAACGTTAAACGGATTTGATATTAATCATAAGTAACTAGGGAAAATTCAACGCAAATTAGCTGTATTTTTCCCATCTGACGGCGACTCTACTTGACTACTCAAGAGTCAAAATTAACTTGATTGATGAACAGGCACTTATTTAAGTTTTAAGTAAAATATAGCAATCCCAAATCATTGGTGATAATTTTATTGCTTCGGTGTTTTTCATTCCCTGTTCCCTATTCCCTAAAATCTACAATATCTCACAACTCAAATAAGATTGCTACATCTGACAAAAACATTAAAAGAATCCGCAGAGTTTGAAGATTCTAATTTTAATTCTTAAAATATAGACTGTCAGTTTTCCTATATCAAGATTTGAAACAAATGGCACGTTTAGCACTACTCAGCACATCAGATAAAACAGGTCTTATTGACTTAGCAAAAAGTCTAGTTACAGAATTTGACTATGAAATAATTAGTAGTGGCGGTACTGCTAAAACTCTCAAAGAAGCAGGAATTTCTGTAACAAAAGTATCTGACTATACGGGATTTCCAGAAATCCTTGGAGGTAGAGTTAAAACCTTACATCCTCGAATTCATGGAGGTATATTAGCAAGAAGAGATTTAGAGCAACATATAGAAGAATTAAATGCTAATAATATTCGACCTATTGACCTAGTTGTAGTTAATTTATACCCCTTTGAACAAACAATTTCTCAGCCGGGAGTGACTCTAGCAGAAGCAATTGAAAAAATTGATATTGGCGGACCGGCAATGTTAAGAGCATCAGCTAAAAATTTTGCTCATCTAACAGTTTTATGCAACCCTAATCAATATAATTCATATTTGGAAGAACTACAGAAAAATAATGGTGAAATATCCTTAGAATTTCGGCAAAAATGTGCCTTAGCAGGATTTAAACATACAGCAACTTACGACCAGGCGATCGCTACTTATTTACAAGAGCAAGAAACTACTTCTGAACAGGAAAAAGAAACATTTTTCCTCTCTGGTAAAAATATTAAGTCTCTGCGTTATGGAGAAAATCCTCATCAATCTGCGACTTGGTATCAAAGTGGAATTATTCCTAGTGGTTGGGCAGCAAGTAAAATTCTTCAAGGTAAAGAATTAAGTTATAACAATTTGGTAGATTTAGAGGCAGCGAGACGTATTATTACAGAATTTTCTGATGCTCCGACTGTGGCAATTCTTAAACATACAAATCCTTGTGGAATTGCAATTAGTGAAACTCTTTTGGAGGCTTATGAAAAAGCTCTTGCTGGAGATTCGGTTTCTGCTTTTGGGGGAATTGTTGCTTTGAATAAATCTATTGATGCTCCTACTGCGACTGCTATGACTAAGACATTTTTAGAATGTGTAGTTGCTCCAGGATGTGAACCAGAAGCAGAGGAAATTTTTCAGAAAAAATCTAAATTAAGAGTGTTAATTTCACCTGATTTAAAACAGAGTCCGCCAGAAACTATAAAAGTAATTGCTGGTGGTTTTTTAGTACAAGCTGCTGATGATGCAGTAGAAAATTCTAGTGATTGGAAAGTTGTTACTGAAAAACAACCTACTGGCGAACAAATGGAAGAATTAATGTTTGCTTGGAAGGTGGTAAAGCACGTTAAATCTAATGCTATTGTAGTGACTAAAAATTTGGCAACTGCTGGTATTGGAGCTGGTCAAATGAATCGAGTTGGGGCAGTAAAAATTGCTTTGGAGCAAGCAGGAGGAAAGGCTATTGGAGGAGTATTAGCTAGTGATGCTTTTTTCCCTTTTGATGACTCGGTAAAAACAGCAGCAGCAGCAGGAATAACTGCTATTATTCAGCCAGGTGGTAGTCTGCGAGATAAAGATTCTATTGCTGCTGCAAATGAGTTAGGTTTAGTAATGATACTAACTGGAATGCGTCATTTTTTACATTAATAAAATTAGGAAATAGGCAATAGGGAATAGGGAATAAAAAAATGTCTTAATATATTTGCACAGCACTATAAGTAAAGTAAGATAGGCAAATTTTGACTTTAAAGCTTGACTTCAAAGAATAAATTTAAGCAGAGCAAAGTTTTTATACCATTTCTCTGTAACAATGCATTTAATAATTGTTTCTCAGACCTTATTAGGCTGACTATTCTCATCTTT
>NZ_CEZPJD010001070.1:0-2197 GCF_983059655.1 Okeania sp. | reverse complement strand
TATCAGTCAAATAATTTTTGGTTGGGGGGCTATGGAGGCAAAATTCAGTATCAAAAAACTTTTCAGATATCCTCTAATACCATGTCCGGATAATTAACTATAAAAAACCTTCTCCCTTTAAATCTTTCTTTTCCTTATTCCTTTTTCCCTCTTCCATCTTCCTTATTAAAATGTCAAAAAAACAAAAGTTTCCTCACCTTGTTGGTTCAAAATGGACAGCAAATCAAAAAACTTGGGGATGGCGACATTTCCAAGTAGTAAATCGTAAAAATCAAGGTCAATGGGTATTTGCTGAAATGGTAGCATCCTGTGACTCTAGTGTGAGATTTTGGTTAAATGCTAAACAACTAAAAGACCGCTCTCTTTGGAAACCTGGATGGCAATCAACACAAGAATTAGAAGCAATTGAATAATAATGAATAATGAATAATTATCTGTCCTTGAAATTCGTATTACTTCTTACTTTTGACTTTTGACCTTTGAATTTTGAATTATAAAGGAGTGGCTTTAAATCTTTTACTTCTTACTTCTTACTTTTGACTTTTGACTTTTGAATTAAAAAAGAGAGGGTTTCAACCCTAATTATTCGATAAAAATGGATTACGAGCATCTTAAAAAAGCAATTCAATTATTAACAAATGCCACCCAAAAATTAGAAGATATTGTCAGTGAAAAATCTACAAATCAAGCTAATAATCAAACAGTTGAATTTGCTCAAGAAACTATCAAAAAAGCTATGGCAGAAATCTCTGCTGCCATTAATCCTCCTATCATCAATCATATTCCAGATGAATTTTTAGCAAAAGCAGAAAGTTTAGGTATTCCCTTAGATGATGTTGAGGTTCTAGTCGCTATTTCTGAACATCATCCTAGTCAGTTATTAGGTGTATTAGCAGAGATTGAAAATAGAGCTGAAAATATCAGACGTAGACGAGAATATTTTCTCCTAAGATTACCAGAAATGCCAAGAGAAAAATTAGGACCTCGACTACCAGTTATCAAAGCTAATGATTTTAATTGGCCAGAAGAACCAATTTCTCAAGAATATCGAGAGGCAATTAAAGCTAAATATAAAATTAATCAATTAATGAAAAAACGACCTTATTCTAGAGCTACAATTTTTGAAAAAATTAAACAAGCAGAGGCAATTTTTGCCGAATCTCAAGCACAGGAAAATGAGTCTGGTTTTGATGAAGAAATACCATTTTAATTTTTCTATGTTTCCAGAAAAAAGGCAATATTAATGGATTTCAACAGTTAATATCATCTCCGCTTAATTAATTATAATAAAGTTTTCATACCAATTTCATAAAATATTGCTACATTATCAAGTAGAAAATATTCTGATGAAGATTACTCAAATAACATATAAAAAAGCAGAAATTAAATTATCGCTTGAAGATATAGAAATTTTTCAAAATATTCTTAAAGAAGTTCAGTTTGCCCTAGAAGGCGGTGGTTTTGAAACAAGAGTTACCGTATCTCCAAGGCTAGCTCGTGGTTTCTTTGAATCTATTCTGCAAGAAATTAAACAGTCTGGTGAAAGCCAGATAATAATTAGCTTATCTAAACTTGAAATAATTCTATTAAATAACTTGTTAAATGAAGCTAGTAATGGCATAAAAATTCCTAATTTTAAGGAAAAAATAGGAGTAGAGCATAAGGAAGTCAAAAATCTTTTAAATTTGGTAAGTAAAGTAATAAATGAAATGGATTCTTTAAAGGAAAGCAGAAGATATCCAATTTTTTCGCAGATACAAATAAAAAAATTTAGTATTGAAGGGGACGGATGATATCATACATTAATTCAGGAATGCCGAAATGCTTGTTTAATACTATTTGCTAAATTCAACTTATTTTGTTATTCATAAATTTCAATATCTTTACCATAAAATGAATAGTAACAATGACTTTTTACCGCTGTTTTTGATTGGCTAAAATCCAGTTTTTTAATCCTAATGCAAAAGCAGAATTATTATCTATTTTTAAAGAGCGATCGCATACTATTAATGCTTCTTTCCATCTAAACATTTTTGCTAAACTCCAAGCATAGTTAGCCTGTATCCAAGATTCTTCTGGAGATAAATTTACAGCTTTTTCTAACTGTTGAAGTGCTTGCAGCCAATTTTCTTGACGACAATTAATCAATCCTAAAACTCCATAACCTCTACCATCATTGGGATTAATTTTAAGAGCT
>NZ_CEZPJD010001069.1:0-2202 GCF_983059655.1 Okeania sp. | reverse complement strand
GTTTCAATATTATTCATTCTGTTATTCCTGTGAGATTTGTCTCTACAAATATTGGCACTAGGCTCTCAGATATAACTTTAAATTTATCATCTTTTTGAAGAAGGAAGAAGAAAAAAGGAAGAAAGAAGAAGTGGATAGCGTTTGAATTTCCAACCAATTGTAGATAGTATAGACGATGGGTTATTATACTAAATTGATAAATTTTTTCTACAAATAGCTAGGATATTTTTTAGGAGTCAGGAGCCAGGAGTCAGAATAAGCTGATAGCTCACCGCTCACCGCTGACTGCTATTTCAAAAAAAAGAACGTCGCCAATGAAATAAATTTTCTAGGCAATTTTTAACTATTTGATTACCGTCTCTTTTTTGCCTTAACCATGCTGCTGCTGTTTGAGCATTAATTTCTGATACAGTAGGCCATACATGAGGTAACTCAGCGATCGCTTCCATTTTTATCCCTTGACGAATAGCTAATGCCATAATATGAACTATCTCACTTGCTTCAATTCCTACCACAGAAACACCTAAAATTTTGCCATTACGATGACCAACAATTTTACAAAACCCTGTTGTTTTGTCTACTATTTGAGTCCGGTCAATATTTTTAAAATATTGCCGACAAACTAATATATTTTCTCCATAACGTCGTCTAGCTTGGTCTTCAGTTAAACCAACTCTTGCTAATTGTGGATCGGAAAATATTGCCCAAGGAATACCATGATAATTAACCTGAAAAATCGGTAAATAAAGAATATTTTTTAAGGCAATTTTAGCCTCATAATTAGCAATCTGAGAAAATGAATAACCACCGACTAAATCTCCACAAGCATAAATCCGATAATTAGTAGTTTGTAACTTTTGATTTAACAATAAACTATTATTATTAAACCTCACACCTACCGCTTCTAAATTCAAACTTTTAAATTCTGGTTTATTCCCTGCTGCTAATAAAATTTCATCTGTTTCTATACCTTCATTCCCAACTAAAATCCATTTTTTATCATCAATTTCTCTCGTTTGGGATACTTCAGTGTTAGTTATAATTCTGATACCTTCTGCTTCTAACTGAGCTTGAACTAAAAATGCTGCTTCCGAATCTTCCTTACCTAAAATATGAGAACTTTTCACTACCATAGTAACTTTAGTTCCCAATCGAGAAAAACTCTGCGCTATTTCTACTCCACTAGGATCTCCACCAATAACTACCAAAGTTTGAGGAAGTTTTGAGAGTTCTTTAATTTCTTGAGGGGTAATAAATTTGGTAGTTGTTAATCCTGGAATAGGTGGTATTACAGACTGGGATGCTGTGGCTAATAAATATGTGCGAGAACACAAATGTCGTCCTTTAACTACAAAAGCTAAATTAGGGCGATCGACAAACTTACCCTCACCAAAAATTACATCTATTCCTAATGCTGCTAAAACTGCAGGTTCATATTTTGATAATTGATTAGAAACTACATAATCAGCATACTTTTTTGCCTCTTTAAACTTAACCCAAATATCACCAGAATCATCATTACCTTGATAAATACCAAACTGTTGTTTGCGGTCTATATCGTCAACAAAATTTCCTATTTGACCAATAATTTTATTGTGATGAAATCCTTGGGTACTACTAAAATCTGAAGAGGAAGGTTGTACGAGGGCCACACGACCTTGCAATTGTGTTGCGGTAATAGCTGCATAGATCCCTGTTATTGTCCCACCTATGATTACTACATCGTAGTCAAGCATATTTATTATTAGTCAGTAGCTATTAGTCAAAGTAGTTTTTTTAAAATTACTGAATAATTAAGGTAAAAATCCTCTCCTTTCAAGGAGAAACAAGCGGTCAAGGGATGGCGAGGAAACCTCGCCATATCCAATCGACCAAGAGAGAAAAAATTTTCCTTGTATTCAATCCTATCCGTTTTAGGGAGAGGTCATTATCAATTGATTACTACATCGTAGTAAAGATTTTTTCAGTAAACCCTAATTATCAAAATAACATGGGTCTAAAACCCCGCCTTTTAAGGTACAATATTTTTGGAAGATTGCTCACGCATCCCCGTTACAAAAATAACTTCTGACTTCTGACTTCTGACTTCTGACTTCGTGAACTTCTTTCTTCTTCAACAATTCAAAATTTCTGTTAAACCATCAAGTAACATTTGATTCTCTTCTTTAGTACGGACAGCCACTCGAAAATAGCGATCGCCCA
>NZ_CEZPJD010001068.1:0-2203 GCF_983059655.1 Okeania sp. | reverse complement strand
ACCTCAATAATATAACCCAGAGATTGAAGTGCTTCAGCAATTTCATCCAAATACCATTGATTCCGATAAAGCAAACCTCTTACATTTTCAAATAACCAAATTTCCGGCTTTAATCTTGCCACAGCATTAATAAAAATAGGAAAACCATCTCGCGAATCTTTCAAACCTTTTTGCTTTCCCCCAACACTAAAAGGTTGACAAGGAGGACCGCCAATTATTACATTTGCCGGAGGTAATTCTGTTTCAGAAGAAAGAGTAATTGTAGTGCAATTACCTTTGAGATTTTTATTATAAGTTGCACAACAATCAGCATCCATTTCAAAACCATAAGTTTCAAATCCCTGGGCTTCAAAACCTAGAGATAAACCACCACATCCAGCAAATAGATCGATAACTAAATTAGTTCGATTAACAGATGTTTTAAGTAAATTATTAATTTTTTCTATGTAATTCATAACTATGTTATGCGAGTTATTAGAATGCTTGTATAGAATACATAGGCAAAATTAGAAAAAAAGGGTTAATTTTTTTGATTTGTATACCAAAGCGGACTTCAGATACGAGTTATTAACTCATCGCAGCGAAGGAAGAATTAGTCTCCAAGGAGAATAAAGTTTATGTTTGCTTCCGCATTCCGTACCGAAAGAAAAAGCTGATCAGCAAACCTTAGTAAGTCCTGTACTTTCATATATCTGAACGTTTAAAATGTAAGTGCTATAAGACCAATAAATAACTTTAAACTTGAAATTTTTCTTAAAAATCTAAATCTGCCTTCCTCCTATAGTATCAGATATGAGATTTGCCAAATTGAATAAAAAGCATTATATACTTAATAAGTCAATTTATGATTAAACAATAAATAATTAACAATGTCAGAAAATCAGCAAGAAATTTGCCCAGTCTGTCTAGTTAAAATAGTAGGTGGAGATCGAGTTTTATTTTCTTCTGGACCACCTGGTACTAAAGCAAAGTTATGGGCTCGTGTTTGTCAGTATGCTCAAAAACAGGGTTGTATAAATCAAGATTTAGATGAAGTTGGAAATGTCAAATCTGAAGATTACTATAACCCTGAAATTTCCTAGCATTCTTTCATTTTTTCTTCTAACTTCCTTGTTCTTTAGAGAATAGTTAAAATAGAGGCCATTATTAAGGGAAAACTATTACTTGCTTGATTAACATCTCAAGGCTAAATATGTTACCAAAAATATATAGGGTTCATTCATGGATAATTGATAATGGATAATTGATAATTACCTCTCCCTAAAAGGGAAAGGATTGACAAATAAGGAAAAAATTTATTTTTTTCCCCTTAATAAGGGGAGGCTTTTAACCCTAATTGTTTAATCATTTAATTATTAATTGTTCGGTAAATACAGAAAGGGAAAACTTCTTTACAGTTCATCAAACTTACTCATAACTGTAGTTATTTTGTGGTTTTAAAAACATGGCAAAAACAGCCTGATAAATTTTTAGGAAAACCAAAGATTTCTGAATATAAACATAAATCAAAAGGCAGAAATATTCTGCTCTATCTACCTATCTAGATGAATCAATTTACAAAAAAAACTTAAAAAAGGAATTTGTCATCTGTCGATGAGTGAAATAAAAATTCTCACTTCACAGACAGAAGCAATAGAGGCAATAATCGTGCCAAAAAGCAACTGCTATAGAATAGAAATAGTCTATGAAAAATGCGGAGGAAACAATAGAAAATCAACAAGTAGCAGGAGTAGATTTAGGAGTAAATAATTTAATAGCTGTAACTATAAATCAAACAATAGTTGCACTCTTTTGATTAAAGCCAGACTATTAAAAGCCATTAACACCTTATATAATGAAAAGCGCTCTATTTTACAATTTCAATTAAAAACCGAGCATAATCAAGATAATTCTCATCGGTTAAAAAAATTAACTCACAAACGAAATTGTTGAGTAGAAAATTATCTCCATATAGCAAGTAAAAGAGTAATAGATTGGTGTGCAAATCATGAAATATGAACCTTAGTTATTGGGTATAATAAAACTTGTAAACAAGAGATAAAATTAAGGGTAAATAACAATAAACAATTCTCTGAATATCCCTAATTATTGCTAAATCAATAGATATGTTAACATGTAAAGCCAAACTAAAAGGAATAAAAGTAATAGTTATATAGCAATATGATTTGAGTTGTGAGATATTGGAAATTTTTAGGTATGGAGG
>NZ_CEZPJD010001067.1:0-2204 GCF_983059655.1 Okeania sp. | reverse complement strand
TTAATTATATCTGGTCAGATTGTTTTAGATAATAAAGCTCAAAATCTTCAAGATACAGAAGGTTTTAATAGCCTTATCTCCCAGAATACCTTAACAAAAAATGATTCCTCAATTCCAGAAAATAATACTCCAATTGTTGATGGTAATTTAAAAATTTGTCTGCGTAATCCTCAAACTTCAGAAATTTTAATTGATTTACAACAAGCTCTACCAGAGCAAGCTCCACCTATTATATTTGCTTGTACAATTAATGTTCCAGAAAATATTAAAACTCGTTTAGTATTAGGGCAAATTATCCTCACAAATAATACAGTTACTTTAGCCAATACATCTTTTACAATTACAGCCCCACTACAGAATTGGTTAGCAGCAATTGATGATAATTTTAGTGAAGATGACCATCAGGGAATGGCTACGAAAATAACTCCGGTAGCAAGAAAACCAGAGCAAAAATCTCCTTCTTTTCAAGAGTTAGTAGAAAAAATTAATCAAGTTAAACCCCAGAAGGAATCCGATATAGAACAACCTTTACCACCACAGATATATCAACCTGTTGAAGGAGAGGGAGATTCTGGAATGCTACAGTTACCAACCTTTGGAAATCCAGCACCTAAAAAAATGGCCATAGACAAGACTATGATCGAAGATCTGTTGGCCAAGTCAAATGCTCCTAAGAATTCAGATGAATTAGATGATGTCTGGGGAGATTCAAATAAACCTTCAGAGCAGACAAATTTGCAAGGGGAAGAAATAAAAGAGTCAGAGTCGGAGTCGGAGTCGAACATTGAGGAAGAGGAAGTACCTATAAATCAACAAAACCTTGTTCCCTTTCCGACAAAATTTGCTCCTAGAAAAGAAGCATTTAAGGCTTTGAATTTAGAGGATAGATTATTTGATCGGCTGAATTCCTTGGCTAATGATTCTGAGTTATCCCAATGGATGAAGGCTTCTTCTTTATCTCCAACTGAAGGATCAGAGAATATATCAGAATCTAAAAATCAGGATGGAACAGATAATTTGTCAGATAGTGATTCAAGCAATAGGATGGTCGATGGTGAGGAACTTGTTAATGAAAATTCTGATGAAATTAATTGGGAAGCACAAGAATTTGTAGTTGAAGATGAAAATTTAGAGGAGCAAGAAAAACAATGGAATGATGATTTAGAAAGTATTTTTCAACCAGAAGATGAATCAATTTCTAGACAACCTTATGTTTTACCAGACGATCAACCAGTGCCAGTGCCTCATTTAGAAGTACTGGCTAAAGAAGTAATTGCTGGAAAAGATGTAAAAGTTAGAGTACAATTACCGGAAGGTCTGCCTCGCATTTATGTTAAGATCTGGGTTTACGACCGCCAAGCTCAAACAATAGTTACAGGTCCACGTTGGTTGACTGATTTTATTCCTAATGGCATGGGGCAAGTAGAGGTAATGACAGATTTGTATATTGCTTATGGTTGTTTAGAAATAAAATTTGAAGCGATCGCAGCCGAAGTACAAACTAACCGCGAAAGTCATAGAGCAGTTATTGAAAATTTGGTAGTTCCTCCTCCTCCTCCAATTTTACCTTTTGATGATTTGAATTTGAGTTAGACATCTTTTGTAAATGAGTTCTTGGGCAAGACCAACTGGTAGGTACTAGAGCAGGCCAACCTTTGCGTAAAGCTTCTATACAGACAGCATGAACTGTTAATTGACAGTCTAACATTTCGACTCCTTCTTTTTCAGCCTGCTTCTGGCTAATTTTCGTGATGGAATCATCGTTAAACTCAAAAGTTTTATGGCATTGAAGACAAACTAGATGATGATGTTTATGATGGTTGGGGGAGTTAATCTCATAATGTTTGTGTCCTTCAGCTAATTCTAGTTCCCGCAAAATACCTACTTTTGTCAAGAGATGTAGGGTTCGGTAGACAGTAGAAAGGCTTATTTTTTCCTGTTGATGCAACAACAGATTATATATTTCTTCTGCGTTTAAGTGTTTACCTTGAGGTAAGTGTTGAAACATTTGTAAGATAGTCTCCCTTTGAGGAGTCAAACGCCAACCTCTTTGATTTAGTTCAGACTTAAGTGAATCATGCTGATAGAATACCATTTTTATGATTGCCCAGATTTGCTTCTGAATAAATGCATTACTAATATGAATATATACTTATTGAGAGATTTTTGCAAGAGCTAATTTTACCAATGGATAATTGATAATT
>NZ_CEZPJD010001066.1:0-2207 GCF_983059655.1 Okeania sp. | reverse complement strand
TAAATAATCGGTTGATGAATTTCTCCTAACATTACTTTGGCTTTAGCTCCGGTAACTTCTGGCAAATTACTGGCAATTTTTAAAGAACGCCAATAAGCTAAAACTGCAAAGGCGATCGCTTCTTTAAAATCTACATCTAAACCTACTTCAGCAGTGGTCATTACTGGGATAGGTCGTAATAAATTTTGTATCCGTTCTTTTAAATATAAATTATGACTACCACCACCACATAATAATATTTGATCTGGTAAATTTGGCAAGAAATTTCGATAGCTATGATTAATGGAAGCTGCTGTTAATTCTGTAAGAGTTGCTAGTATATCAGCAGCACTTAAATTATAATTTTCTCCATCAGCAAGACAGTTAAATAAATAGTCTTTGCCAAATAATTCTCTACCTGTAGATTTTGGTGGTTTTTGTTGGAAAAAATCTTGTTTTAACCACTTTTCTACTAAGTCTTGACATGGTAATCCACTAGCTGCCCATTCTCCATTTTTATCGTAAGTTTTCTTACCTTGAGAAAGATGTTGTACTGCTAAATCTAATAGTGTATTACTCGGACCTGTATCCCAACCTAAAATACTATTTTTGAAGTCTGGTGAATTTTGACTTTTAATATAAGCGACATTTCCTATACCACCTAAATTTTGAATGCAGCGACTATATTCAGGGTGACTAAGTAAATGAATATCCACACAAGGAACTAAGGGTGCGCCTTGACCTCCTGCAGCAATATCAGCAGCCCGAAAATTACTAATAGTGGGAATACCTGTAATGTTAGCAATTAATTCACCACGTCCCAACTGAAGACTATAGCCTAATTGTTGAGATGGTGGACGGTGATAAACTGTTTGACCATGAGAGCCAATAATTTCTGCTCGATTATCACTTTTTTGATTAATTGTAAATGCTGCTTGGGCAAATTCTTGGGCAATAGCATCATCAAGTTCTGCTAGTTCAGCTATTGACAGAGATTTACCGCCACAAACACTAAGAATTTGCGAGCGTAATTTTTCTGAGTAGGGATAAGTAGTTGCTGCTAGGAGTTCAACTTTTAAATTTGTTTTATCGCCAGCAACATCAACCAAAGCTGCATCTATACCATCGACGGAAGTACCACTAATCAAACCAATAATTTTGGTCATTTTTCATTACCAACAATGACAATTACTACTGTGATATTATCGCGACCTCCTCCATCTTTAGCTGCATCTACAAGCTCTTTAGCAATAGGTTCACAATCATCACTAGAACCTAACATGGAGGCAATTACTGTGTCAGATAAATCTTCTGTTAATCCATCACTACAGAGTAATAGGCGATCGCTCGTTTGAATATCAATAGGAAAAATATCTACCTTACCCATATCTTCCCTACCTAAACATTGAGAAAGCACATGACGCCAAGGATGTACTCTAGCTTGGTCGGGAGTTAAAGCATTTTGTTTCACTGCTTGAGCAACCCAAGTTTGGTCTTCTGTAATTTGTTCTAACTCTTGGTCTCGAAGTCGGTAGAGACGAGAGTCACCTACATTTGCACACCAATGCTCTTGTTCTCGGAAGATCAGTACTACTGTAGTAGTACCCATATCTGAACGTTCAGGGTTTTCTAGTTGGTCGCATAAAATAGCTTCATTGGCTTTGAGAAAAGCATCTTCTAACAACTTTGGTGATTCTATAACATCCTGCCAATGCTTAACTAGATAACTTTTAATTACTTCCGCAGCAATTCTACTAGCTTCTTGGCCACCTGCATGTCCTCCCATACCATCAGCAACAATAAAAAATCGTCCTTCAGGGTCTATGTTGTAAGAATCTTGATTAACTGAGCGAACACAACCTTTATCAGTAGTCCCTGCGAAACTCAACGTCATGGAATTTTGTTGAACACTTTTTGTCCCATTTTGATATTTATTATCCACCTATATATTTAATATCCCAATTTTTATATACTTTATTTGTATTCTAGCACTACAATGTTGCTAATTAATACAGTATATCTACTCTCAGAAAATTATTTTATTGATAAGTTTTATATCATCAAGTTAGTTCCAATATTTGATGCAAAATAATGGCTGTATGAATCCCTAATAAAGTAAGCATTCAGCTATTAGCTGTCAGCTATAGCAATATGATTTGAGTTGTGAGATATTGAAAACTTTTAGGGAACAGGGAACAGGGAACAGGGAACAGGGAACAGGGAACAGG
>NZ_CEZPJD010001065.1:0-2210 GCF_983059655.1 Okeania sp. | reverse complement strand
TCCCAAAATTTGAGAGAATTGAATTTAGATTTACTGAGTGCATCTCAATTTTAAATAAAGCCAAAAAATTATCGTTTTAAACAGGAAACCAGGAAACAAGGAAACAAGGAATAGGGAATATATAGGAAAAAAAGTATTTTTACAAATTCTTCTCAGCTCAATATATACTGGAAAGTTTTTTTTACTCTAGCCAAGTTACCAATTTTTTTGAGAAAATTTGTAAATTTGTCAAGGTTACTTTCAATAATTTCTTTCGATGAAAAATAAACTGTGTCACTGAAACTATTCGCCATATCTAAATCGACCAAGAGAAAAAAATTCCGTATTTCAAGCTTCTTGCTTTCCTACGAAACGCTGCGCAAACAGCAAGAGGTACTGATAACTGATGACTGATAATTGAAATGACCCTATGAAATCCTCTTGAAAGTTTATCCTAATTTTAAGCTAGTCACACCAAAAATATTTGTCCAATCAATATTTGGTTCTCGACCGGAATACATTCTGACACATTCAAAAACACATTGCATTTGATAATTTTCAACTAAATTAATAGCTTGTTGATTAATATTAGGAACATCAATATAAACATTTTGATTTTCCGAATAACTGCACAAAGCTAAAAATAACTTTTCTGCTATTTTTTGGTTTTCGGCAAATATAGGACCTATCTTAAATCCTTCTTTAGCTTTTCTAATAACTCCATAGCCAACTAAATTTTCATAATTAATTATTCCATAGCCTTTACCATTTGATTGATTAATCCATGCTTTGAGAAAATTAGGACGGTCGGCAGGAAAATAAAGGCGATCATAACTACAAAGTTTCTCAAAATTAATCGTCTTTAAGTCTTTGATATCTTGAGATATTTCACCAGGAATTATTCCTTGATAATGCAGATGGCTATGAGTAGTTTTAAAGCCAGATTTACGGTAAGTATTAACTTGTTCCAAAACAGCATCTAAAGCAGCAGGTTGATTATCAATTAATTTAAAACCTTCATGCCAAGTTTTGAATCCAAATCCTTTTTTTTTCATTCAGATTTGACAATATAAATACCAATAAAACTAAAATTTTGACTATATCTAACTACAGAAATACAACTTATTGGTTCTCCGTTTAATTCTCCAATTAAAAAACCTTGAGGGTCAGCTACATAAAAATTATTAGCATCATCAATTCCGGGATTCCATCCTTCATCACCAGCCCAGTTTATAGCTAATTTTAAGTCAGCTATAGTCATTGGACGGACTATAAAATCATCTTGGTTAATATTCATTTTCAGCTCTGTTTATATTTAACTAAAAATAAAAATATAGTATTTTAACTTAAAAATGAGACGTTTTTTTGTCTAAACTCCTTGACAACATTCCTCATAACAAGAAAGCTTGGTCTCAATCTAAAGTTAAATGACTATATACAGTAATTCTCAAAAAGAGTAAGAATTTTAGGCTTTAGGGAACAGGGAATAAAAAGACAAAAAGATAACTGTACCTCACGACTTTGAAAAACGCTATATTATGTATTTTTTGTAAGGATTAAACTATTGGCGGTCAGCTTTTCCTGCAGTATGCTACTCAAACAACTTTTCAACTAATGAAGTAAGCATTTGTTTAATTTATACTCAGTAGAACGGTGCAAAAAAACAGCAAGTTAGTAACGAAAAGTAAATTTGCCAAAAACTCTCTTTCCTTCTGCTTATCTTGGTGCGCATTACCTCTCTTGGTCGGCGTTCCGCAAGCGAGCTGGCGTCGTAGCGGGTTCCGACCACTTGCGTCTAACGCCGACGCAGGGTCGCACCGTTTCTGCCCTCTGCCTCCTGCCTTTTCATAACGATAATTTTCAACACCGATATACTTACATTTTAACCTATAGAAGTGGAGAAAAAGAACGATAAATTTTAATTTTCAACCTATACAATTCTGTGAACTGCTAAGGTTAAGTGATGAGCTTTTACAGTAACTTTTAATTCTTAGAAATCTCTCAATTGTTTTTTCCTCCTTTTAAAGATAATAAAGCTGTTAACATAGTTCTTTTGCCGGAGGCTAGCTAACTGCTGAATGTTGACCGTCCATCTATTGTTTATTTTTTTTCTTAATTCATATTGAAAATGTAAATGCTATAGTAACTAAAACAAAAATAACTAATGATTAGTCATACAGTTTTTTTTTAGTGAAAATGATGATTTTTCACCCTAAATTACTATTGTCTGA
>NZ_CEZPJD010001064.1:0-2216 GCF_983059655.1 Okeania sp. | reverse complement strand
TTTTGATGTAGAGAGTGGGAGCTAACTTCCATAACTCCATATTTGCTACCTGCTGCTACTGCTTGCGCCAGTTGTTTTTGCAATTCCACTGGAAAAGGCGTGGTGTAAGCTGCAGTTTCCTCAAAACCAGGCCAACGAGAGTAGAGAGTTCCGAATAAAGCAGTTGGTAGTTGAGCGTTATTGAGGAGAAATTCTACTAAGTGAGTCGTGGTTGTTTTGCCGTTGGTGCCAGTAATACCTACCATCTTCATTTTTTGCCCTGGATAGCCATAGAATGCTGTAGCAACTTCCGGACAAGTTTGAGTCATGTCAGCAACTGGGATAACACATTCATTTTTGGCCTCATGTTTTTGAGCTGCTTGTTGAGATACTAGAGCTGCCACTGCACCATTAGCGATCGCGCTTTCCCAAAATTCTCCTCCATCAACACGAGTACCTGGCATTCCTAAAAATAAATCTCCTGTCTGGCAAGCATGGGAATTTGTGGCTAAACCTGTGATTTCTGTCTCTAATGCAGGATGATTATTGGCAAGGGAAATACTGGGAACTTTTGCTAATAATTCTCTCAATTTCATGTTAGGAACTCCTATAGTTTTTTGCTAAAATTTAGGACTTTTTACCGAAAAATTGTGGTTTAAAGCCTCCCCTTTTTTACCCCGGATTATTGAGCGGTTACTGATAACTGATAACTGAAATGACCAGCAGGATTTTTTGGTTATCCGTATCACAAATTTATAAATATTTTTGTAACATTTGCTGCAATTTTCTTACTGACATTCTGGGAGAGGGACGTGGTATGAATTGTTCAGTTGTATTATCCGCCTCACAGACAGAAAGTACAGGCACTTCATATTGATAAGCCGCAAACCAATCATCCTGGGTGGTAATGTCTCTAATCTCTAAGTCGAATTTACAGGGGCTTTCAGGGTCTTTCAGTATTTCTTCGAGTTTTTCTTGGAGTCCTTCGCAAAGATGGCAACCTGGTTTACTGTATAAAATAAGGTTCATAGTTTAGATTTAATTCTTTGATTTATATCAAATTTGCTTGAATACTTATTATATAGTTGGGAGTAGTGAAGAAAGCTTTAAACTCAGACAACACAAGATTTTTCCCTCTTCCTACTTCTTCAATGGATTTAATTTTGCTCCCCTTGACAGAGACGCTGCAAAATATTGCTACGAAAATCCTGCAATTCCATAGAAGGTTCCTTAACTTTAAATACTTCTGATAAAGCGTCAGACCATAAATCACGTTCAGCGAAAAATTTAACTCTAGCAAAAGCGATCGCTTCTTCTGTAGCTTCTTGTTTATTTAAATCTTGATTGAGTTTGACTAAATCTTGATTAATAGCTTCATGTTCTTCCATATCCATAATTCTAAAAGTTATTTGTTGCATACCAGAAATAGAATCTGTACTATCAAATACTCTCCAACGATAAGTATCACCAGGTTCTAATTCTTCCCCAGTATAATCAACTATTTCTTCATCATCTTGAATGTCAAAAGTCCACAAAACCTGATAGCTATTAGAGGAACTAACCTCAATTCTGTTTAATTGTCCTTGCCAAATAAATAGAGGACGAGTATTCCAAATTTTTCCTTCTACCTCTATTAGACCAGGAGAAACTAAACATAAACTACCACCTCTAGTAGTACCATCTTTAATATCTACTGGTGGGTCTTCATCTGATTGATTAAATATATCTTCAAAAGCTTTTTCCCAATTCTTATTAGAATTATTTTGTACTTGAATAGTTTGCGCTATTACTCTTGGTAAATGCAAAGGTGCTATTACTATTAATGCCAATAAAAATAACACCAGATTTAGTTTTTGACTCATAATAATTCTTGTGAATATAATTTAATTACAAATTTCATAAGTATTTTTTTTCTTATGGAACATAAATCATCTCAAACATAGTTAATTAACTATACTATTTCACTTTTTTTTAATATAGATAATTTTCATGAATTAATATTATTTCATATTGTTCCAAGAGTTAAAAAATATTAATATATGAATTACCATATATTGAAAGGTATAGCAAAGAATGGGTTAGTTAGGACTTATATTGATGATGAACCGTAAGATAGAGAAAAGTTTTTCTCACTGTTGCCTATTCCTTGTTGTCTGTTCCCTCCTATATATTTTACTCCAATATTATAAGCTAACTTTCCTGTAACTTTCCCATTTTGCATAAGCTATTCTTACCCA
>NZ_CEZPJD010001063.1:0-2216 GCF_983059655.1 Okeania sp. | reverse complement strand
TCAATTTTTGATGCAGTGATTTACTGGTAGGGGGATAGGAACCTAAATTTAATTTCTTGTAGTCGGGAACTTTATAATTTGGCAGACCGAGAAAATCAAAGACTCGTTTCATCATGGTTATTGGAGTTCGATAAAATTCTTCTGTGGGCAAAATTAGAATTTGTTCTTGAGGAAATATTCTCATCCAATTGTGGATAAAATCTATGTATATGCCAGTGCCTAAATAATATAATCCATGATGCCAATAACTACTGTCTAAGGGAGAATTTTTATAAATCATTTGCCAATTTTCTAATTCTTCGTTTAATGCTGTTTCTAAAGGACGATTTTCTCTATTTATCCTTCGCCAATGATAGTAGTGAGAAATAGCTCTATCTAAAGGGTTTCTCAACATAATTATTAATTTGATTTTGGGAAAGTAATTAAATATTCTGTCTGGTGCTTCCCAATTTCCTAAATAACTAGGACTTGCTTCTCCAGTTATTAAATTTTCATGGTTTGGAATGGCAGGAAAATGAGAGAGATACCAATTTATTCCTTTGTCAAAGTTCATCGACCAAAAATTTATTTCTTTGACAACAGGGGATAAAATTTGAGGATGTTGGATGAGATAACTAAATAAGGAGGTCGTTCCTCCTTTTCCTACTCCAATAATTAGAAAGTTAGGATTTTGAATGTCTGTAAAATTCCACTGTTTTTGGTAAAGGGAGGGGTAAGATTTTAAAGTTTGTTGGTAACAAGCAGTTTGGTAACAAATAATTGCTTCATCTATTTGATTCTGTTTTGTCAGAATTTCTCCGAGATTTATATAGGACAAATATGAATCTGGATTTTGCTGAATAAACTGTCGATATAAATTGACTACTTCATCTAATTTTCCGCAACGCTCTAAAGTGTGCCATAAATTATAATTTGACCAGGATAATTCAGGGTTAAGTTCTACAGCACGCAGATAAACAATAGCAGCTTCATCCCACTTTTGTTGTTGAATAAAAGCATCTCCTAAAAATTGATAAATTTCAGAAATATTAGGTTGAATAGAAATAGCTTTTTGATAAGAGGCGATAGCTTCATCTAATCTTTGTTGTTTTACTAGGGTATTTCCTAAATAATTCCATAGCCAATAGTTATGAGGATTTTTTTCAATTTCTTGGCGGTAGATTTTTTCTGCTTTTTCCCATTTATCTTGTTTGAGAAACAAATTCCATAAACATAAATGAGGTCTATCTATTTCTGGATTAAGTTCTATTGCTTTTAAGTAACTGGTAATTGCTTGGTCTGATTTTCCTGTAGTTTCTAGAACATCTCCTAATGAATTATAAGACCAATAATAGTTAGGATTAATTTCTATGGCACGATGGTATGCTGTTATGGCTTCTGACCAATTTTCTAATTTTACTAAAGTATCTCCTAATGAGTTATGAGACCAATAAGAATTAGGATTAATTTTGATGGCTTGATGATATTTGGTAATGGCTTCTGTTTCTCTTTGTTGTTTGAATAAAACTTCTCCTAAATTATGGTGAGCAGAGTAAATCTTGGGATTGATTTCTATAGCTTTTTGTAGAGTTATCTCTGCTTGGTCTAATTTACCTAATTTAATTAAAGTTTCTCCTAATTTATTGTGAGACCAATAAGAATTAGGATTAATTTTTATAGCTTTTTGGTAAGCAGTTACCGCTTCATGTAAATTATCTTGTTGAGTCAGTGCTTCTCCTAATTTTTCGTAAGATAAATAAAAATCAGAATTTAGTTTAATTGCCTGTCTAAATGCTGTAGTTGCTAAATCCCATTTTGATAGTTGTATAAAAGTCTCTCCCAGTTTCTGATATGACCAAGAAAAATCAGGGTTAAGTTCTATAGCACGTTGATATGCTGTAACAGCTTTTTCCCACTGTTGAAGTTTCATTAATGCCTCCCCTAATTTGTGATAAAACCAGGAAAAATTAGGATTAAGTTGAATGGCATTTTGGTAAATAGTAATAGCCTGTGAAAAATTTCCTTCTTGGAGGTAAATATCTCCCAAATTTTGGTAAATTCCCCAATCTTCAGGTTGAAGTTCTAGAACTTTTTCATAACAGGCGATCGCTGATTCTATTTTGCCTTGGGATAAATAAGTTTCTGCCTGTTTTTGGTATTGCAATACTATTGTTTGTAAGTCTGTATTTGAGGACATAATTTTAGATGAGTCAGAAGGAAGAAGGAAGAAGGAAGAA
>NZ_CEZPJD010001062.1:0-2221 GCF_983059655.1 Okeania sp. | reverse complement strand
GCTTTGTTGGAGCTAAAAGCAGATTTTTACGAGTCAGGACATCCCCAGTCTCAGGATTTATTTTTGATAGTTGAAGTGGCGGATAGGACGATTAAATTCGACCGTGAAGTTAAAGTTCCTCTTTATGCTGAAAATAATGTAATCGAGGTTTGGTTGGTAGATATTAATGAGGAATGTTTGGAGGTGTATCGACAACCTATTGGTGGTGGTTATAAGGAAGTACAAAAGTTAGAGCGGGGTAAAAATTTGTCTGTTCAACAGTTTCCAGATATTGATATTCGAGTAGATGAAATATTGGGATAAGTACGGGGAGTAGGGGAGTAGGGGAGTAGAGGAGTAGGGGAGTAGTAAAACATAAATAATGAACACTAACTGGCTAATAATTATCAAAAAGTTTATTCGGCTTTTGTTAATTATTTAATATGTGATTTACCAAATTTTGAACAATACTTGCCCGATAATTTCTTTTTTGTGAATTAAGCCTTTGAGTGGTTGGTTCTTTTTGTCTGGATGTTTGCCTAAAACTAGATAATAATTTTCTGGTACTTCTATTTTTATTTCATCGTAATCTTGAGTTGGTAAGTCGCTAATATAATTTGCTGTAAAAGGTTGGTTGTTAATATAAATTTTTCCCTCCCGAATTTCTAAAGTTTCTCCTGGTAAAGCAATAATTGGCATTATGTAAGTACAGTTAGGGTCAAAACCTTGTTCTTCATTACCCCAAAAATCTATTAGATTTCCTCTTTCTAAATTACGCCATTCGTGAGTAATTATATCTCTGAAAACCCAGTTATTTATTTGTATGGCTGGAGTCAATATTTTTGTTGTTGGAGTGACTTGATTGATACATGAGTAGGTATTGAAAAATATGGTGAAAATTATTAAAAAAATAAAAATTCTTAGCCATGTATTTTTGTCTGACCGAGGAGTTATTGGTTTATTGCCAATAAAATGTTGACGTAAAGAATCATGGATAAAGCGATAACGACCTCCAATTTGTTGAATTAATTTTCTCTGAGCTGCATATTTCAAAAATTTTTCATAGTTCCAAGGAATTAATCTGTTTTGCCAGAGAATCAGTCTTAAACTGAAGTGTTCAATACATGGTAAGCCACCAGTTGATAAACCTGTTACTACTCCTAAAAATAAGCTAAATATTAATGGATTTTGCCAAAATTTGCTTCCTGTAACTAAAGTGTACAAGTAGGGAATTAATAAAAAAAATGGAGTAGTTATTATAGAAATAGATATAGAATTTTTTAGTGATTCTTTAATTCCTTGGTTAGGAGTATGTTTGAACTGAATGTCTGTATTTAACCCAGAAATCAGACCATAAATCAGACAGAAAGACAGCCCATAAATCAAACCATAAACTAGACCATAACTAATATTAATAATTAGAGTGAAAATCAGGCCGATAATCAGCCCTAGAATTAGCTGTATAATTAGATTTTCCTTTATTTTTTGCCAGGAAAAGGTGAAAGCTTGTTGAGGTTCAATTTCTGATATTTCTAAAATCAGGCCAATAATCAGGCCAACAATCAGCCCATAAATCAGCCCATAAATCAGCTCAGAAATCAGACCTACGATCAGACCTACGATCAGACCGAAAGCCAGCCCATAAATCAGCCCATAAATCCACTTTTGAGAATTATTTTTTAGCCAACTAGGCTGCATATTTTCAATGATAAATTCTGTTTGATTTTCAGCCTCTAACTGCCTTGCTAAAAAAGTTAACCAATACCTAGTTTGCCTTGCAGAATAGAACAATTTTTCACTTTTTTCTACATTATTAGACACTCGTTGTAAACATTCATCAATATAAGCCGCAAATAATTGTTCCTCATTGTAAATAGGCTCCCCCTGATAAACAGTAACCATAATATTCAACAACAAAGGAATATTTGCCAACTCCCACATTTGAGAATTATTTTGAATCACCTTCCACAAATCAATCTTACCCAAACTTTCTAAATAACGATAAATTTCCTCTCGTTCAGGAGACTCCAAACAATAAGCACCATTCAACTTTTCCAACCTAAAATTTCCCTCTTGATATTCCTCCTCTCGACAACAAACAACCAAACAAGTCCGAATATCCTCCCCAATAAAATCATTAATTTTCTCAATACAAAGTCGCTGCCGAACCAATCCTAATTCATCTAAACCATCCAACAAAGGCAGAATTTTTCTCTGACTCAATAAACTTTTACTAAGTCGG
>NZ_CEZPJD010001061.1:0-2222 GCF_983059655.1 Okeania sp. | reverse complement strand
TCACACACATTAAAAATCTAGAAGTTGCTAGTCGTAGTGGTCAAGTAGAATTTGATGCAAGTGAAGATGTGTTTGATGACCCTAATGATGTTGTTGATGATATTTATAAACTCTATACGTTTGAGTTGGAGAATATGATTAGGGATGAACCTTCTGGTGGTCGTGAAAGTTTATTATTAGATTGAGTGTAATATCATTTCCGGTTGAATAGTTACACTTTAGAGGAAGGAAGGCAGAGGGCAGAAGGGAAAGAAAGATTCAAAGGTAGAAGGTTTTTTTTATCACTAGACATCTCCAATAATAAAAAATCAAATCAATTATCATACAGAAATTATCAATTCTTTCTCCCCTACTACCTACTGCTTACTCCCTAAAGTCCTAAAATTTAGAGACCTTTTAAGGTTAGGACAGATCAAAAACTTAAAACTCAGACAACACAATATTTTTTCTTCTTCCTTCTTCCTTCTTCCTTCTGGGATGGTATTAACACTTTACACAATCTTCATATATTAGAAATAATCAGTAATTTATTGTAATACTTACAGCCAGGTCTGTACAGCTATTTACCGCAGTATTTATTCAGTTTTAAATTATCAAGATTTGGTAAAGACGGCATCAACCCTCTAGACAAATCATTGATAAATTTGCAATTCTTAATTTATATAGATGTACTAATATCATGTCCGGTTAAACAGTTTTAATATAAATAAATGATAAAGGAGTCAATCCACCCCTAACCCCTCCCAGGAGGGAATCAGGAGAAAAGTAAAGAAGAAGAAAGCGAAAGTTTTTTTTATCACGCTCTTATCCCGACATGATATAAGAAATTGATCGAACCTTTAATTATAGAAATAAGAGAAAACTTGAATGATAACTGCAAAAAAACTATTTTTAACTACGGTGGGAACAGCCATTATCGCTTTATCAACAGGAATAGTAGAAGCTGCTACAACTCAGAAAATTGTTGGAATTCATTCTTTCTTAGGCCAAAATAATTCTTTTCAGGTTGACTTTGATGAATATTCTCATGAAAAAGACATTACAGACCTAACTCTAGACTTGTCGCTAGCTCCAAATACTTCCTTGAATTTAGATAACAGATTTTTCTCCCCAGGAGAATTAGGATTTGCTTCTCAGGTAAGTAATACTAATAATTATTCTATTACCAATTTATTCGTTAGCAATAATCAAAAGGTATTAACTTCTTCTTTTGCCACGGAAACATTTAGTGCAAATAATCTATTCCATTTTGGAATTGACATAGATTTTTTTGTTAATAGCTTTTTGCTATTCAATTGCATAATGCTGATGCTAATTTTGCTTGTAGAGATATTACCTTATCTGTACATTTAAGTCATTGCCAGTCTAGTGCAGGAACTTTTAATCAGTTATCAGTTATCAGTTATCAGTTATCAGTTATCAGTTATCAGTACCTCTGCCTGTTTGCGCAGCATTCCGTAGGAAAGTCAAAGGCTTGAAATCTTATTTTTTGGTCATGTAATACCAAGCGTGAAAAAAGAATGTTACGAATAGTTTGGTCAACAAAAATGACTAAAGTCAGATGTATATTAAGCACTTGGAGAATTATTTCAGGGTCAAAAATGATAATAATAGTTCAATCTAGCTGACTACTGACTATTGACTATTGACTACTAGAAACAGTTCCAGTATTTGTAGCAAACATTTATCAAATTGGTATAATTAAGATTTGTGTGAAAAAAAAGAGAGCGATCGCTCTCCATGTCTAAATTAATATTATGTCCAGATTATCAGTTATAAAAAACCTTTTTGCTTTTAACCTTCTGCCCTTCTTTTCTTATAACCCACATTCCGCACGTCAGCTTGTAACATTAAAAGTAGTATATAGTCATTCTGAAAAAGAATGGAACACTTTTTCAGCTAAAACCCTTTCACAGTAAGAAAACCTCGTCTCAATCTAAACCAGAATGACTATATAAATTCCGAATGTCGTCATTGACCTTTTTCAAGAGTCAAATTCTCAGGAAAATATTAAGCATAAATACTCGCGCACACGCCACATATAAGCTGCACATCATTCCCTACTGACTACTGACTACTGGCTATTGACTACTTGCCCTTTATACTACGTTTTGTCGTGCGGAATGTAGGTTATAACTTAACTCCTCGAATTGAATAATCTAATAATTCTATTGGATGCATTAAAACCATTTTCTTTCCTTGCAATTCTAAATGCTTTTTAA
>NZ_CEZPJD010001060.1:0-2225 GCF_983059655.1 Okeania sp. | reverse complement strand
AGAAAACAGCCGGAGTAGATGGTGAAAAATCACTAACGCCAAAACAAAGGTTAAACCTAGTCAAAGAAATGTCGGAACATTACAAAGCTAAACCCCTGAGAAGGATATGGATACCAAAACCAGGTTGTAACGAACAACGCCCATTAGGAATCCCTACCCTCAAAGATAGAGCAATGCAAGCCTTGGTTAAGATGGTGCTTGAACCATACTGGGAAGCGCAATTTGATGGTGAAAGCTACGGCTTTAGACCAGGTAAGTCAACCCAAGATGCGATGCAAAGAATCTATGTACACATCAGCAAAACCCCATCGTATGTTTTGGACGCTGACATAGAAAAATGTTTCGATAAAATTAACCATGAACACCTACTGTCAAAATTAGATTGTCCTGCAAACATAAGACGTGAGGTTAAACAATGGCTCAACGCAGGAATATTGGACAATAGCGTATTTACAGAAACAGAGTCTGGCACACCCCAAGGCGGTATCGTATCACCTCTGTTGGCAAACATCGCATTGGATGGCATGATTAGGGACATCCAGGGAATTTTCCCTAACCAAAAGAATAATATCCAAGGTTACAAGCCCAAAATCATCAGATACGCCGATGACTTCGTTGTGATTCATAGAGAATTAGAGGTCATTCTACAATGCAAGAAAGCAATCCAAGAATGGTTAAAATCTGTAGGATTAAAACTAAAAGAGGAAAAGACTAGAATATGTCATACCTTCAAACAAATTGAAATCAACGGTAAGAAGGAAAAACCAGGTTTTGATTTCTTAGGTTTCAATATTAGGCAATATCCGACGGGAAAACATCATGCTGGAAAAGTAGTCACGCCACGATTAGTAAGAAGACTAGAAACAAAAACGCTGATCAGACCGAGTGACAAAGCAATCAAAGCTCATAAGGAAGAAATTAAGAAAGTAGTAAATCAACATAGAACAGCACCACAGTCGGCACTAATCAGCAGACTAAACCCAATTATTAGAGGATGGTGCAATTACTACAAAAGTGTAGCAAGCAAAGATATCTTTGCCTCGCTAGACCATTATATGTGGAAAATCCTCAGAGCATGGACAGTATCAAGAACTGGTCGGGCTAACTACAAAAAACTAAGGAAATACTTTAGAAACGGGAAATATGGCGCATGGACTTTCCAAGCCGAAGAAGGAGTAATCCTTCAGAATTACAGGCAAACAAAGATAACTCGCCACCCTTTAGTCCGGTCAGAAACATCACCTTATGATGGAAACTGGTTGTATTGGAGTAAAAGAAGGGGAAACTACACAGGAACCCCAACCCGTGTTGCAAAATTGCTTAAAATACAAAATGGCAAATGTAACTACTGTGGTCAATATTTTCACGAAAATGACAATATTGAAATCGACCATATTCACTCTAAATCTCTGGGTGGAAAAAATGAATATCAAAATCTACAGTTACTACATAATCATTGCCATGACCACAAAACAACCTTAGACGGCAGTCATAAACCCAAGTTCAAAGGTATCAAACTACCCCAGAACTACAAATGGGCAGAAGATATGCTAATTCTGGTAAACAAAGACTGTACCTGTGACAATCAGGTTGGTTAAGTCAGGAGCCGGATGAGGCGAAAGTCTCACGTCCGGTTCTGAATGGGAGGTGGGAGTCGTGAGGCTCCTATCGACCCCTAATTATTACCTTGGCGCGATCGCTTATGTTTAGTACAGTTATGTGACGATCGAGGCATGGTTACAGCTATTCGTATTGAAAAAGGACAAAAAGATGCACCAAATTTAAAACAATTAATGGAAGCAAATAGCATAGTTAAGGTATTTCATTTTGCGAGGTTTGATGTAGCAATGTTGCAGTATCATTTAGATATTAAAACTTCTCCGATTTTCTGTACAAAAATTGCTAGTAAGTTGGCACGAACTTATACAGGAAAACATGGTTTAAAGGAGTTGGTAATGGAGTTAGAAAAGGTAGAGTTGGATAAGTCTGCTCAAAGTTCTGACTGGGGAAATTCGGTTAATTTAACTGAAGAACAATTGAATTATGCTGCTAATGATGTGCGGTATTTATTGAGTGTAAGAAAGAAATTAACTGAGATGTTGAAACGTGAAGAAAGATGGGAGTTAGCACAACAGTGTTTTGAATTTCTGCCTGTATTTGTTAACTTAGATTTGTTACAATATAAGGATGTTTTTGAGCATTAATTAAGAAAGTGTTTGTTAAAT
>NZ_CEZPJD010001059.1:0-2226 GCF_983059655.1 Okeania sp. | reverse complement strand
TTTAGAAACAGTTAACCGATCGCTACTAAATTATCTATTGTTTTAGTTTTTTGACCGAAAAAGCGGCTCTCAAGCCTCCCCCTTCTAGGGGGACTTTTGATTTTGAATATATTGTTTAAGAACTTCAAGTGGCGCTCCTCCAACAGAAGCCACAAAATATGAAGGACTCCAAAGCGCTGTCTTGTGTGGTTTTTTATATCCTGCTGCTCCATATAATCTACTGGAGACACCCTTGAGGTGATTAACTATTTGAGATATAGACAATTTGGGTGGATATTCAATTGCTGCATGAACATGATCGGCTTCTCCATTAAACTCTAATATTTTGAAGTTCATCTTCTTAGCTACAGCTTCAAACGAGTGCTTAATTAATTTCAATCCTTCTACAGTGAATACACTTTTTCTATATTTAGTCACACATAGCAAGTGTACTTTTAAGTCTGAGACACTATGTCTTTGCTGCCTTAACATATTGCGTACCAAATTTAACTATGCTATAGTCATAACATACAGGCCAAGAGAAAATTTCAGATGAAAGCAAGATTTCAGTACCGTATATATCCAACACCGGGACAAAAACACCGATTAGCTAGGCTATTTGGTTGTGTCCGTGTGGTTTGGAATGATAGCCTGAATTATTGCAATTGCAGCAATAAATATATTAGTCGCCGGAGGGCATTCGGAGACGAGAAACGGACGTGGAGGCAAGTGTAAGACTACTGCCAAAGTAGCAGCATCCAATGAGACGTCAACCCACCGAGGAGCTAAGGTTCGGTAGGAATCTCCGCGCCTTCAGGCCGGAGAAGATGTCAAAATCTCTATATAGATTGCTATATATAGATTGCTATGTTAGATATAATAATCTTTAATTTAAGGTGTATTTTTATATTCTTTCTAGTTAGGAAATACAACAGATGCCCATTGCTTTTGGGAGGTTGACTCATCACCTCAGATTTTTGTTACTGTTGCTGACATTATTAATTACAAGTTGTCAGCAAAAATCTATGAAAGTTAAGGTCTTACAAAACCTTGTTTATGGAAATTATAATTTTCAAGACCGGGAAAAACCACTGCTTTTAGATTTATATTTACCAAAAACAAAACCAGAGAAACCTTTACCTTTATTAGTCTACATTCATGGTGGTGGTTGGTCAGAAGGAACTAAAACATATTGCCCAGGAGAAATCGTGGCACAGAGAGATTACATCATGGCTTGTATTAGCTATAGATTTAGTGATGAAGCATTATTTCCTGCCCAAATTCATGATGTTAAAAAAGCAGTTCGTTGGCTACGAAAAAATGCAGATAAGTACGATATAAACCCTAATAATGTTGGAGCTTGGGGACCTTCTGCTGGGGGACATTTAAGTGCTTTATTAGGAACATCAGCAGAAGTAAAAGAATTGGAAGGAACAAATAATCCAGAAATATCTAGTGCCATACAAGCAGTTTGTGCATGGTATCCACCTACAGACTTTACAAAAGTTCCTCCCGCTTTTGACGAACCTATTACTCCTGCTGTTGAAGAAAAGTATAAAGATAAACAATATTATGGTTATACTTCAGTCACTAATAAGTTATTAGGAGGACCTGTCTCGCAAAAATTAGAATTAGCAGCACTTGCTAATCCTATTAATTATGTTGATGCTCAAGATCCACCTTTTCTGATTATGCACGGAGAAAAAGACCGTGTTTTACCAATTAGTCAAAGTGTTTTATTAGCAGATGCTCTATCAGAAAAAGGAGTGGAAGTTCAGTTAGAAATAAAACCTGATTGGGGACATTATCATGGTAGAGGTGAAGCTTTTGACCCCGCATTAGTAGATATGGCAATGAATTTTTTTGATAAACATTTGAAGTATAGCAGGGAACAGGGAACAGGGAACAGGGAACAGTGACAAAAGCTTTTCTGGTGTCTCAGGTTCATAATTAATCTATGTCAAATATAGCAATGAGCGCTGGTATATTAACACATTACAGGATTTGCCCAATAGTTAAAAGCCTTATATTATCAGCAATTGATTCCCCCTGTTGCCTCTCTTGGTCAGCATTCCGCAAGCGAGCTGCCGGCGACGCGGGGTCTGACCGCTGTTGCCAGATGAGCTGTTGCCTGCGCACAGCGCCATACCAACTCATTCCTTGCTATAATAAATAACTTAAGCATTTCGCAAGAAATGCTCTGCAAAGAGCTATTAGCGGTCAGCTCTAACTAAAAGTAATAGCTGA
>NZ_CEZPJD010001058.1:0-2230 GCF_983059655.1 Okeania sp. | reverse complement strand
CTTTTCAGACCACAATATAAATTCCGTGCTTACGGACATTTTTTAATTACTGAGGCTTGGGTAGAACCTCACTTTGTTAAGATTATTAAAGGCTTAGAACGAGTTGGTCTTACTAAAAGTGACATTCAAATCTACTTTTCTGCACATGCCAAGATAGATCCACACCATGCCAAAGAAATTATTACTGCAATTGAACACCAAAGTCCTACATTGACTCTAAAGGAGATTAGGGAAATAGTTATTGGTGGATATCAAGCAATTGAAGCTAATTTACAACAATACAAACGAGTTTTTAATTATCTAAAATCTATTTAGCTAGGTTTTATTAACCCAAATAGGACAAAGAATATCTGGCTCTACCGAACTAAAATGTTGAATTTTAATATAATATCGATCTGTAAACGACTTTAGCCAAAAATATACAAAATTCAACTATTAGGAACTCAAAGTCTTGCTTTGCAAGACTTTTAATGATTAATTTCTAATAGTTTTACATCACAGGTACGGTAGATCCAAATATTTTTGTGTTCTATTTGGCTTAAATAAATTTTATCAGTATAGTCATCTATAATTCAGAGCAATAGTCAACTTAGAGAAACATGAATGAAATTAGGGCAATTATTGGAATAACTCCAGTTATTTTAAGCATCTCAATTATTTTATTTTTGAAGAGAAATACGGTGACTGGAGCTTTAGGAGGAATTTTTTTTGGACTAAGTGTTATCGCAATTACAAATTGGTTTACTCTCAATTCTAGCCAATTGCTTACTGCTATATTTACTTCGGCAATTTTGACAATAAGTGCTGCTTTAGTAATCGTACCAGGTTTATATCTAAATGCAATATTAGAAGGACAAGGTAAAATTAAAAAATTGTCTGATACGATTAAGTTATTTCAGCTAGATAACGCTCATAAAGCACTTCTATTATTAATAGCTTTTCTTCCAGCAATAGAATCTTTAACTGGGTTTGGTGTATCTCTATTTTTATCAATTCCCTTGTTTTTTAGCTTGTTTCCAGATTACAAAGCCTATCGGCTATCAATAATAGGAATGAATATTATGCCTTGGGGAACTCTTGCACTGGCAACTATTGTTGGAGCATCTCTTAGCCAAGAACCAGTTAATCAATTAAGTGCTACTACTGCATTAACTAGCCTGTTTGTTTTTCCCACTTTTGGCTTAATTGGAGCATATATTATTGATGGTATAGAAGGAATAAAACGTAATCTAATTTTAGCCCTAACAATGGGCTTATTTTTATCTATAATGCTATATGTTTTTAGCTGGTTGGGTTTAACAGAACTGGCTGGAGTCCTTTCAGGTTTAACAGTGGGTTTGACAACACTAATTATTCTAAATAAATATCAAAATAAGTCAAAAAAATTAAACTATAAACAAATAAAGTTATCCCAATTACTTACACTATTAGCACCTTATTTGATGCTTTTACTGCTAATTCTAGCATCAAGAGTGATAGAACCAGTTTCCGAGTTTTTATCAGTGATCGCTATATTACAAACATCACGAATCAAATTGGCAGTATTTACAAGCCCTGGAATATTTGTAGGTATTGTAGCTACTATTTGGTATTTTTTAGAAAAAGTAAAAATATCTCATTTCACAATTCTTAATAAATCCCAAAAGACCTGTTTAAGCTTATTTCTGTTTGCTTTTCTGGCGCAACTAATGCAAGAGTCGGGAATGTTAAGTGCATTTTCTTCATTTATAAGTAGTATTTCTCAAGGAAAAGCCATGTATATGTTTGTGACTCCTGCTTTAGGTATGCTTAGTGGCAATATTACTGGCTCAAATGTGGGTGGAAATGCATTAATGATGACACTTCAACATAGTCTAGGTGCATCAATAGATAATGGATTACTTTTTGCTGCTGTACAAAATAGTGCAGCAGGATATGCAGTATTCAGTTCTTCAGCAATCATTGTTTTAACAATGACTATTGCCAAAAACTTTGAACGTAACCATATTGTTAGTGAACATCAACTTGTATCTTTTGGACTCAAATCTGCGTTTTTTGTTTACCTTGCTCTCATATTAGGTTTTTGGACTACTAATTTCGTAATTCGGTAGTGCATCAACAAAGTTAATATCAACTATAAACTACAATGCAATTATTCCTTCCATCTCCAACGCTGCTGCTACCCGTAAAATTAAGGCTTCATTATAAGGTGCAGCAATAATTTGTACCCCCAAAGGTAAACCATTAGTAC
>NZ_CEZPJD010001057.1:0-2238 GCF_983059655.1 Okeania sp. | reverse complement strand
TCAATAGTCTCTACAGGTATTTATAGTTAATGGGCGATCGCTTAGTAGAGATTTCTAGACCCACTTTTTGGACATCATTCAATTTTTCACAACACAACAACAAAAGGAAGCATTATTATGGCAAAAAAAGAAAAAAAGGAAAAACCAAAAGCGAAAGAAACCTTTAATCTCAATATACAGGAAACAGGAACAGAGCATGAAGGCTACTTCAAAGGAGATTCTTCAAAAGATTATTCTTCAGACGATGATTCAATCTCACCAGCAAAGTATTTATGGGACAGGAAAATATTTTCTTTGATTTGGCTTTCCTATTGTGTTTCTTTTCCTAAGCTTTATACTGGTAAAGAACAATACTTATCGGATTTAGCGAGTAGAGCTGTTGAAGAAACTTTCAAGGATAAGAAAATTAGGAGATTAATTGGAGAATGGGAACTTGTATGGGGTGTTAGTGTTGAGCAAAGACCAACTTCTAATGTTGCAGATGCTACAATGTTTGTTGCTAAGTATCTTTCCTACCCTGGTAAGAGGAAGGCAAAGTATTTGAATTATGAGGGTTATGGAAATTTAGATCCAAAGGAGGAATATAAAGAATTTCATGAAGAAAATAAGACACAATATGTCATTTCCATTGCTGGAACAAATCCTTTCTCAATTTTTGCTACTTTGTTTCAAGATTTAAGTCTATTTAAAACTCGCTCTTGGAACAAAGGCGAACCTTGGAGTAAGGATGTTATAGATAAAACATCAAGAAGGAATGAACCTGCCATATCTTCAGGAGCTAGTAGAGGATTGAAAGTTCATTTGACAAAAATGCGGAGTAATACGGGTGAGTTACTTTTAGATTTTCTCAAAAGGGTAGTTAAACAAGAAATAGAAGAGAAAAAAAAGATAGGAGGTGAGTTACAACAGATATTAACGGACATAGAAGGGAAATTAAGTCAACTCCAAACTAAATTACAGAAACGAAACGAAGATCAACGAAACATTGAAAAAATAACTAACTTAATTAAATCAATTCAAGACAAGAAAGTTGCCTTGGACAAGAAAACTGGATATGACCAATTGAATGAAGCTAGTCAGCTATATATCAATGCTTATCAAGTATGGTCTCATGTTCAAGAGAAATTGACGACTGGAACTCAGCAAGAGAATAAAGATGATGAATTGGAGGCCCAAGATCAGAAGAGTGATGATTCCATTGATATAGAAAAAGCTAAAAAAGATTTTAAGAAAGCAAAAGAGGATGCACAGATAGAAATCATTGTCGCTGGTCACAGTTTAGGAGGTGCTCTAGCGCAGATTTTAGCTTTAGCATTAAAAGAGAGCCAAGATCAATGGGATAAAGGTAAGCGATGCAAAATAAGAGTGGTAACAGTCGGAAATCCATGTTTTACAAATGATAAGTTTGTAAGCAGGTATGAGAGTAAACCAGATCTAAAGGATAATACTTATCGATTTTGGTCCGATCTGGATACGGTTCCTCATTTAAGCAACAATCCTGGTAAACTATCCACCATATATGAACCTGATATTCCTAATAATGCACTGATTACTGTTTTAACTGACATTCTCCGCCAGAGTATCAAGCAAAATAAATACAGGCATATATCTAATCAACCTGCTGCATTTAATGGCTATAAGCGCAAGGTCGATCAAAAATTTGCTCTTCAATATATTAATGAAAATCCAGAGATTAAAGATTATATTTCAACTCAGATTACTTCACTCATCTTTTTACTTTTATTTCAACAATTACAGGTAGCATTATTTTTGCCTGATTTTGTTGGAGATGTAGTGGAAGATACCTTTAAGGTAGTTGTTAAGGATTCTTCTGAAGCTTTAGCCAAGATTGTGGCTCAAGGATTTAATACTGTTGGAGAGGCAGATGTAGCACTTGAACTTTTCCGCAACAGATTCTTTGATGCATTCTCTGGAATTCCTGGTTTTGGTGCATTTACCCAGTTTAATGCCAATTTATTAGATACTCAAAACGTAGTAAAACTGTCGAATTGGTATTTACAATTTGCTTACCAACATGTTACTCAATACGAAAAACATTTTGAGATAGAAAAGTTTACCGAAAGGATGAGAGAAATTACTAAGAAATCTGAAAAGAAGATGAAATACAGCCGGAAGAAAAGGCTAGAATAGATTATTTCTTTGAAGAAGGCAGAAGGCAGAAGGCAGAAGGGCAAGAAAGGTTGAAAGGGATAAGGTTTTTATATCAAATCTGGTAGC